>JAPPOI010000132.1 GCA_028818055.1 Boseongicola sp. | reverse complement strand
GGCTGATGACAGTCCGGCAGTGGTCAGAGCCAACGACAAATCTTCTTTGTTCAAAGGCTGAAACCGGAGCTGGCGACATCTTGATCGGATTGTCGGCAACAGTTTTTGTGGTGCGTGCGAGACTAAAAAGAAAATGGCGTTCTTCGGGGGTTCTTCCAGCACTTTTAAAAGAGCATTTGCGGCCGAAGGGTTCATATCATCGACAGTATCGATGATCACGACGCGCCGACCGCCATCAGTTGCAGATAGACCAAAAAAGCTACTCAGTTTGCGCACGTCATCAACGGTGATCTGGGCGCGGAGCCGCTTTCGATCGCTGTCCCAGGACCGCCGGATCAACAGCAAACCAGGCTCTGACAAAGCGGCCATGCGGTGCACCACAGGATGGTGTTCGTCAACGTCCAGTGTTTCGATCTTGCTGGGTGCATCTCCGAACAGGCCGCCGTCGTCCGGCGGTGGTGTGGTCAGCAGGTGACGCGCGGCCCGCCATGCAAAGGTTGCCTTTCCAATGCCGCGTGGGCCGGTCAGCAGCCAAGCGTGATGCAGGCGATCGGAATTCAGCGCTGAGATGAATGTGGCTTCGGCCTCATCCTGACCAAATAGCGAGAATGTCTCGCGTGGATGAGGCAGCTCGTCGACGCGATCACTTTCTGGTAGCGCGTCTTCGCTCACAATTTGGCGTCCACGAGTCTGGCCACGTCTCGCGCTACGTCTTCAGGCGCGCGGTTCCCGTCAATCAGTCTGCAACGATCTGGGTTGTCGGTCGCCAGCTGGGCAAAGCCGTCTCGGAGTTTTCTTTGGAATTCTGCGCCAAGCTCCTCGAAGCGGTCCTCACCTGAGTTGCGTGCAAGACCGCGCGCGAGTGCTTTTTCTGGGTCCATATCAATAATCAGGGTCAGATCAGGTTCACGCCCTATGACAGCGTCATGCAGCCGATCTACAAGTGCACGTAGCTCGCCACGTGCCGCGCCCTGATAAACGCGCGTCGAGTCGGCAAAGCGATCAGAGATCACAATTTTTCCGCGCGATAGCTCGGGGTCGATCAGTTTTTCCAGATGGTCGCGCCTTGCGGCTGTAAAGAGCAGCGTTTCAGTTTCTCCGGACCAGCGATCCGGATCACCTTCTACCAACAACTTTCGAATCTCTTCGGCACCCGACGAACCACCGGGCTCGCGTGTCAGAACAACATCCAACCCGCGAGCGACAAGGTGATCGCGCAGAAGTCTGGCTTGTGTGGACTTACCCGACCCGTCGATACCTTCGAATGTGATAAACTGCCCCTGGCTCATTCCATCAGGGTCTGCACCTGTCCCATGGCCTTGTCAAACAAGACAAGCGCAGAAGCACGTACGCGCGGCAAAAAGCCTCCGTAGGCTACTGCACGATCCGAGACGAGTGGTATGCGTTTTTCTGGCATGTCGGGTGCGGAGACGACCAATTCGCCGATCTGTTCGCCTTCGGATATCGGAGCTTCGAGAGGCGTTCGATATTCAACATTTGTCTTAAGGCTATCCTGACCAATGGCCGGGACCAACAGCTGGATGTCTTCGCGCGCCACAAGATTGACCTGCTGGTGATCTCCAAGCCAGACGGGGGCTTCTGTGATGACGTCCCCGGCAGAGGCGATGTTGCGCGCAACGAACTGGCGGAACCCCCAGTTGATCATGGACTCCGCTTCCTGGCGACGATCGGCGCTGCTTTCGAGACCAGAGAACACAAAAACGATGCGTCGTTCGCCCTGAAGGGCTGACCCAGCAAGGCCGTATCCAGCTTCTTCGGTATGGCCAGTTTTCAGCCCGTCCGCACCCAAGCCAAGACTAAGGACCGGATTGCGGTTGAAGCGGTTTGATGGCGAGCGCCCGTCGAAGTCGTATTCTTCAAGCGCAAAGTAGCCATAGTATTCAGGGAAATCCTGAACGATGCGTGTCGCCAGTACTCCAAGATCGCGCATGCTCATACGGTGGTTGGGATTCGGCCAACCGCTGGCATTCGCGAAGGTCGAATTCTTCAATCCGATCTCGGCACCGCGCGCATTCATCTGGCGCGCGAAAGCGTCCTCGCTGCCAGCCAATCCTTCGGCCACGACGATGCAGGCATCGTTACCGGATTGCACGATGATACCTTTAATCAGCTGCTCGACGGTTGGCCGGTCGGTCTCGTCCAGAAACATCGTGGAGCCGCCCATCAAACGGGCTTTGGTCGATACGCCGAAACTGGTGTCCAACGTCACGCGACCATCGCGAAGCGCCTCGAACAACATGTAAAGGGTCATGAGTTTTGACATCGACGCAGGGGGAAGTGGCGTGTCCGCGTTTTTCTCAAAAAGAACGGTGTCTGTTGTGACGTCGTAAAGGAACGCCGCGGTGGCGCGGGTTTCAAATGCCGCCCGGGCCGGTTCGGGCAGCGCAGTGGCGCAGGCCGATACGACCAAGGCAAAACAAAATGCAGTTAGGCGGCGCAACATGGGGGGTCTCCGTTCTTCTGCGGTTATTTCGGCGTCAAAAACGCATCCTTGTATCCAAGATCACGAACCCGAGCGAGCATGGCTGACTGATCAGCCGAAGTTGTCACCGGGCCGACCAGCACCCGCCAGAACGGCGTGGATCCGCGCGAACCTTCAACGATTGAAGGAACGATACCCGCTTGTCTCAGCGATGCGGCGGCGGCGTCTGCGTTTGCCTGAACTGAAAACAGACCGACCTGAACAAATGGATTCTTCAGAGTCGAACCATTGCTGACTGACGCGGGACGGGCAGGGGCCGCTTGTGCGGCAGAGGCACTTGTCTCCGCTTCGTCGATTGCTGCTGCTGCGGCGGCAGTAACAGGATCTAATGTAGCTGTCTCAACCGATGGTGCGGTTGCGTCATCGACGGTTTCGGCACCGGCAGTTATTTCCTCGGATTCGATGGCCGGGCCGGTGTTGCCGCGGAAACTGTCGCGGATACTGGCCCAGAAACCTTTTCTCTGAGGCTTGGCTTCAACAGCAGCAGCCGTTGCCCCGGCGATCGCAAGGTCGTCGCCCGAAGTGTCATTGACTTCGCCCTCAGAGGTTTCGACAGGATCTTCCGCGACAGGCAATGGTTCGATGATGACCTCTTCTTGCCGCAGTACGACCAAGCTCAACTCCGTCGGTTGTCCAGCCAAGATCCCAAGCGCCGCTGCAGCTTCAGACGAAATTTGAATACGAGGTCCCGGGCTTTCGCGTTCGCGCTTGAACAATGCGCCTTCGATCACCTGACCATTTTCGGTGTTTTCGATCCGTACACGCTCGGGATCAACAACATCCGGATGCGCCACCCAAACGCCACCAAGCGATGGTCGCCCATCCCAAAGGCCACGTTCGGTGGTACTAAAGATATCCGGGCGTTGAAGCTCTTGAATTTCGACACGCGCCTCGCCAG
The DNA here is from genome assembly GCA_028818055.1 of Boseongicola sp. Lineage (GTDB taxonomy): Bacteria > Pseudomonadota > Alphaproteobacteria > Rhodobacterales > Rhodobacteraceae > JAPPOI01. The sequence continues at coordinate 5,849 of JAPPOI010000132.1, read as the reverse complement.
TAGTCTGAGGCGCGGCTGCTGTTGGTTCATCGCTTGTGGTTGGCGCAAACAAGTTGCCGTCTTCACATGCCGATAGGCCAAAAAAACCGATTGCTGAAATGCATAGTGCCCGACGGGATGCCGTCTTCATGGTGCCTGCTCCTTCGTCCCCGACTGTCGGGGCTAAACCGCTGCCAATAACTGACAACCATGCCTCATTCCGGCCTGTCCCGACCGATTTCCAGGAGTGTATCGCGAAGTCGACGGCGTGAAAAGTAAAGTTCTCATTCTATAGGCAAGGCAATGCCGGGTTCGGATTGACCACTTGATTAAATTAGCGGTCTTTCCAAACTGTTCGAACCGTACTAGAGGAAGTCCACCGGAGGTTTGGCAGAGTGGTCGAATGCGGCGGTCTTGAAAACCGTTGAACGTGATGAGCGTTCCGTGGGTTCGAATCCCACAGCCTCCGCCACTATCCAATTTACCCTAATGTGATCCAGCGTCGCTGAGATGCATTTTTCCCATACTTTCATGGCTCCATACTTCCTCGGTGATGGCGTTGGATTTCTTTCGATTTATCCGGAATGCCTTCGTTGTGTGGTATGGATAGTGGTATCTTGGCACTTACCGGCAAACTGACGAAGAAGCTTGTAGAGAACCTCGGTCCCGGCCGCCACGGTGACGGCGGCGAGAGTGGACGCTGTATGACCAGACTGCCATATGGAAACAGATAAAGCTTTAGAAAGGCTCTACTTGAGCTTAGTCTAGCAACCATGCCAACCGCTGGACAGGTCGGATAAGTAACCGAGGACTTGGGGACAGTCCGACTTGGTGACCGACTTTTACATCCGCAACACAGACATTCATAGCGTGAGCAGTCACTGTCTGCTTCGTCCGCAATGCGGTCGTAAAGGTGACATCAGCCGGAGGACCGTTTTTTCCCAAAGCAGCCGCCGAAGCAGGGTGCAGCGAATGACGGCTTTGAGCCCAAAGCGGGCTTTCATTTTGTTTCAGAGAGTTGCTGATGTATGTTTGAATCACATAGATCGTCAGTATATTTAGAGCCGAATGCTCTGCCAGCGAAGTGAGCGTCCGCGCATTTGCGGCAAACCAGATCGTGGAGATACTAAACATCGAGACTGTAAGGATAATGAGGTGCTGAAGGCTGCCGAGATGAATGAGTTCATTCTCTATGCCCACCGTAGTTCTAGTTGCTCGCAGATGGCCCGCCTTGCCCTGGTGGAGAAGGAACTATCCTTCAAACGTTGCCAGGTCGAAATTATGGAGACGAATGAGCAGTTCGAAACTTGGTACGGGGCGCTGAACCCATGAGCTGTGGTCCTACCCTGGGAATTGGTGATGAGATCTTCACTGACACAATCCGGATAGCGAACCGTGACGATTTGTTCGACGGGGCGGACCTATCCGGCGCTCACGGCAAGGGATGACGCCGAACGTCGCCGGTGCGGATTGGAGTAGATCGGTCAATGGAACTTAGACTGGATGGCAAACGCGCGTTGGTCACGGGCGCTTCAAGCGGTCTCGGCCAGCACTTCGCCGGGGTCCTTGCAGAGGCAGGTGCCACGGTTACACTTGCCTCGCGCCGGGTCGAGCGGGTCGAAGAGCATGCGAATGCCCTTTGCAAACGCGGATACGCCGCCAAAGCGACCCAGCTCGATGTCTCCGACCCGGGAAGCGTATCGCGGCTCTTTGCGGGAGCGACACCGTTCGATATTGTTGTCAACAATGCCGGCATCGCAAACGCGTCGCCTGCGCTCAACACATCGACGGAGGACTTCAACGCAGTCCTGAATACCAACCTATCCGGGGTCTTCTCGGTGGCGCGCGAAGCCGCAGCCGGAATGAAGGACAATGGAGGAGGCTCGATCATCAACATCGCATCCATTCTTGGCCTGCGCGTCTCGGGTGGTGTCGCGTCTTATACCGCGTCCAAGGCAGCCGTGATTCAGCTGAGCAAGGCTCTGGCGCTGGAATGGGCACGTTACGGCGTTCGCGTGAACGCACTTTGCCCTGGCTACATCGAGACGCCGATTAATGCCGCGTTCTTTGAAACTGATGCGGGCCAAGCCCTGATAAAGCGCGTCCCGCAACGCCGTTTGGGCCAGCCGACGGATCTGGATGCGCCGCTTTTGCTTTTGGCCTCGGACCAATCCTCCTTTATGACCGGGTCCGTACTCGCGGTCGACGGCGGTCACCTCGTCTCGGGGCTTTGAGAGGATAGCATGGACTTTAACATTCCCCGTGAGACGGCTGAACTACGTGACCAGATCGCCATCTTTGTCGACACACATCTCATCCCGCTTGAAGGCGACACTGCCAGCTATGATGATCATGAGAACATTGCGCCGCCGCTGCTCGCTGAAATGCGTGCAAAAGCGCAGTCTGAGGGGCTATGGTGCCTTCAGCTTTCAGCCGAACACGGCGGACGCGGGTTGAGCAAGCAGGGAATGGCTGTCTGCTACGAGGCCATGAACCGCTCGATTTTCGGACCCGTCGTGTTCAACTCAGCCGCCCCCGATGACGGCAACATGATGGTCCTGGAAGCGCTCGGAACGCGTGAGCAGAAGGAGCGCTGGTTGACCCCGATCGCAAATGGTGACGCCCGGTCTGCGTTTGCAATGACTGAACCGCATCCGGGGGGCGGGTCTGACCCTGGCATGATGTTGACACGGGCCGAACGAGACGGCGACGATTTCGTCATCCACGGCCACAAATGGTTCATCACGGGTGCGGGCGAGGCAGACCATTTCATCCTGCTGGCGCGGACGTCGGACGACGCACGGCGGGGACATACGGCGTTTCTGTTCCACAAGAACGATCCGGGCTGGAAGATCACACGGCGCATCCCGATCATGGGACCGGAAGAGCACGGTGGTCATTGTGAGTTGCATTTCGACGGTTTGCGCATTCCTGCCGAAAACATCCTTCTCGAAGAAGGGCGCGGCCTGAAGGTGACCCAGACCCGGCTGGGGCCTGCGCGACTGACCCACTGCATGCGCTGGCTGGGGCTGGCGAAGCGCTGTGTTGAAATCGCGACAGAGTACGCCAATCGTCGTGTTGGTTTCGGCACGCGGCTTGCCGACAGGGAAAGCGTGCAGATACAGCTGGGTGATCTTGCGATGCGGATCGAAGTTGGGCGCCTTCTGGTAATGAAAGCCGCGTGGGAAATCGATCAGGGTCGCTATGCGCAAAAAGAAATCTCAATGGCCAAGATCCACGTTGCATCGCTTTTGCATGCCGCCGCCGACATCGGCATTCAGATCAATGGCGCGCGCGGCTATTCGAAGGACACGGTGCTGGAGTGGGTCTATCGCTATGCGCGGCAGGCGCGGCTAGTCGACGGCGCGGATGAAGTCCACAAGATGCTCCTCAACCGACATCTGAGCGAACAGGGCCACGATTTCTGGTCATGGGACACAAGCGCGTGACGACGGCGGTCCTCGAAGGCTACATTGACTTCGACACGGATCGGCTTGCCGTCTATCTGGATGAAACCCTTGGCACCGCCGGCGGAAACTATTCACTCAAACGTATAGGGGGCGGTCAGTCCAACCCAACCTACAACCTTGATTGGGGCACACACCGCCTCGTCCTGAGAAAAAAACCGAACGGCGTAATCCTCAGGGGTGCACACGCTGTGGAGCGGGAGTATCGAGTTCTTTCGGCTCTTTCGGGCAGCGACGTTCCTGTGCCGGAGACCGTGCTTCTGGAAGAAGATCAAGATGTCCTTGGGGCGCCATTTTACCTGATGAAATACGTTGAAGGTCGTGTGTTCGACGACCCCTCTTTGCGGGATTTGGAGCCCAATGAGCGGGAAGCGATTTGGCTGGCGGCCGCCAAAACACTTGCCGACATTCACAGGATTGACCCGGCTGAGATCGGTTTGTCCGATTTTGGCCGACCCGGGAATTATTACGAACGACAGGTCGTCTTGTGGGGCAAGCAGTACGCTGCCTCACCGTCGGGTCCAATTAAATCGATCGAGACCCTGCGCGATTGGCTAACGCAGCATATGCCATTGGACGACGGCGTCTCGGCCATTTGCCACGGCGATTTCCGCCTAGGCAATCTCATTTTTCATCCGACAAGGCCTCGCGTCGTTGCAGTTCTGGACTGGGAACTTTCGACAATCGGACACCCGATGGCCGATCTCGGCTTCGTCTGCATGGCCTGGCATACCTCGCCCAACGAATACGGCGGCTTGCTTGGGCTTGACCATGCCGCTTTGGGTTTGCCAACAGAAGCGCTGTTTCTGGACCACTACGAAACGCACCTCGGGCGACCGATATCGCTGACACCTTTTCACCGTGCCTTCGCGCTGTTCCGTTTCGCCGTGATCTTCGTTGGCATCGCGGACCGTGCAAATGCCGGAACTGCCTCCGACCCAAATGCCGGTGCGCTTGCTCCACTGGCCGAGCGTTTCGCGATCCGGGCGCTGGAAATCTGTCACGCGTGAAGCAGAAAGCCCGACGCACTGACGGCTCCGGGAAAGGTTTCGAGAAGCTTTCCAATTCCCCCCATGCGTACTTAAACAGGGTGCGTTCACGCCTACAGCAATTGTCTGTTTCCTTGCCCAACGCGCTGATCGCCGATGTTGCCAAGCACGAAAAGCCGTAATTCGAACCAGAAACACTATTGGCATCTCTGTGTGCTTTGCAGTCACTCGACGTATTTCGACCAAAGACCGCTCAGAGCTCCAATTTGAGGCATATTTGGGCTTTGCAAATCTGCACTATTCTTTCGGGTGTCAAACCAGCCTACCGCGTGCTGCTACCGGGATGACTTGCACGATCTCGCCGTCGCGCACAGCCACAAGTTGATCCACCATATTAACGGCAACGCAGACATGGTTGGGGATCACTCTGACGATCTCACCAACTTCCGGTTTGTCATTGCACTGGGCCAGATCAAGAAATCCGTGCTCTTCAGCGAATTTGTGAATGCGCGCGTTGGGGTGCTCCAAGATCCGGCCGTAGTCGTCTCGCCCACCGGTGTCTGATGTCAGCGTCTTGGAGCCGGCATCAAGAATGCCACGATCAATTCCGCCCCGACTAACGACACTCGTATAGACCTGAAACGCGCAATCTTCGAGAGACGCAAAGCCGACATCGACCATCATCATGTCATTAAAAATGCAGGTACCTGCTCGATGCTCGGTCGCGCCTTCAAGTTCACCGATATGTGCGAAATTGGGTGTCCCGCCCGTAGAGACAATTCCGGGTGACAGCCCTATCTTGGCAAGTCCAGCCACCATCGCGCGGTGGAACGCTTGTGTACTGGGCCACCCGTCCAGCGACGGATAGTAAAGCAAACCCGCGAAGTTTAGCCATGGATTGTCCTTGATTGACTGCGCCAGTTCCAAAGCTTCCCGCGGCGTTTCCACGCCAGCGCGTTTTTGACCGGTTTCGCACTCCACCAAAACATCCAAAACTCGGTTCGCATCCACAGCAGCGTGGGCATAGGCGGCCAGTGACACCGGATTGTCCGCGCAGACCTTGAGCGGGACACGGCGCTGCAAATCAGCGAGTTTCCCACAACGCGCGGCACCCAAAAGATTAGTGGCCACTACGATATCTGTGATACCAGCATTTGCCATTACTTCGGCTTCGCCAAGTTTTTGGCAGGTAATCCCGCAGGCGCCGGCATCGATTTGCATTTGAGCCAGGACAGGAGACTTATGCGTTTTTATGTGTGGACGGTTGGCTACGCCGGCGGCATCGCACAAGTTCTGAGCCCGCGTAATGTTCCGTTCAACCACATCCTGATCGATGACCGGGCAAGGTGTGCCAAAGTTCTCGATCACCGCGTTTTTGAGGATTGCCATTGGGTCGGACATTTCCTGGTGCCTT
>JAPPOI010000362.1:493-9274 GCA_028818055.1 Boseongicola sp. | reverse complement strand
TTCTTTTACCTTTCAACATCTGACGTCGTCAGCGTTGGTGGAGGCTTCATAGAAAATGGGGCCCACAACGTGATTGAGCCATTGGCTCTGGGTAAGCCTGTCGTTACGGGGCCGCATATTTGGACGATTGAATTTCCGGGTGTTGAGGCAGAAGCCGAAGGAGTTTTGTCTGTGTGCCACGAACCATCCAAACTGGCCAATGTCTTGCAAGAGCACTTGGATCAGGGTTCTGAGAATGCAAAGTCGTTCCACAGTAAGTATGCCGGCGCATCGCAACGTCTTGCAGATGCAGTTGTTGCAGCAGTCGAAAAGGAGCAGGGGTGATGTTCACCGCCGTTATTCCCGCACGAGCCGGATCAAAGGGTGCTCCGGGAAAGAACACGGGTGAATTGGCTGGCAAACCCCTTTGGCGGTGGTCAGTCGATCAGGCAAGGGGCGCAGGCGCGGCCAAGATTGTCGTTTCGACGGACATTCAGGAGATTATCCACTCAGTGCATGAAGACGGTTTAATGGTAGCTGAACGTTCTTCAGAATTGGCTGGCGACGACGTGCCAATGGGACCGGTGTTGATGGATTTGCTTGCAGACAAAGCCTTCGCAGGCGACACGATCGTTCTATTGCAACCAACATCACCGCTTCGACGCATTGAAGACATTTCAAATGCACTGGATGTGTTCGCGCAGCCCGATGTGGAGTTGGCCATGACAGTTACCGAAGCGGACGCCGGTGTGCTGAAGTTCGGTACGATTGACGGTGATCATTTCAAACCGCTTCGCGACGCGAAGCACTGCTTTTCAAACCGACAATCTTTGCCCCAGGTTTTTCGGCCAAACGGTGCAGTTTACGTGTTTGGTCGTGATTGGTTTTTGCATAATGGTGGATTTGAAACCGACAACATTGGCGCTGTAGTCATGCCGACAGATGTCTCGCAAGACATTGATACAGAGGAAGATTTCGCCAAAGCAGAAGCTGTTCTGTCAGGCCGCGTCTAAGCCTCTCGGCTACGTGGATCAACCAACATTGCTGCAATCCAGCCAGCAGCAAATCCGCCGAGATGGGCTTCCCAGGCCAAAAGCCGGTCCATTGCGTAATAAAGCACAATGTTCAGCACACAAAGGAAGGCAACCGCGCGCAGGACAGGCCAGAGCCGTTCGCTGAACGTAAAGCGATCTATGTATTCCCATGCAAGTATCGCGCCAGCCAAGCCGAACAATGCACCCGACGCTCCGACCATTGGTCGAAACGAGTCCGATAGAAGCGCGTAACCCACCGCACCTCCGAATACCGCAACGAGGTAAATTATGAGGAATTTGACTGATCCAACCCGATTTACAACGAGAGGACCGAGCGATCCCAATGTGATCATGTTGACGATCAGGTGTGTCATCCCGCTATGCAGCAGCCCGTACGTCAAAAACATTGTCCAGGGTTGGAAAGGGTAGTTCGGTCGCCAGCCGCGCAGTAGGCCTGACCAAAATCCACCAAATTCGTAGACGGTTGCGCGAAAACGCGACCCACCAAACATGCCCAGATCGCCAGCAAGAAGGATAATTTCAATGGCCGTGTAGACGGCAATCATTACCCAAATCAGCCAAGAGATGCTTTTCAGACGCGCCGCGAATTCCAAAACCAACAACCTTTAGCAAGCACCGCCGATTGTCGCCGAAAAGGCTTCTTAAAAGCCAAACGAGAAATCGCGACCTACGCTGACGAAGACCGAATTCGATGTGATATCGCCACTGCCTGACTGCTCAATCCGGTCGATCGAGACCCCAGCGCGTAAGTCCCAGTCTTCGGTTAGGTTTCTTGTGTAGCCAAGGCTCGCAGAAGTTCTGGTATCGCCGTTTGATGCGCCAATCGAGCTGCTTGCGCCGTACGAGAAGTTGGCATCCCAAGACGAGTACGCGTTGATGTCGCGCTCGTAGGTAATGTTGACTGACGTGTTCAAAAGTGCGTCGCCATCGTTTGTCGACGGCTCCTGAACCAGTTCAGCTTCAATCCTGCTATCGCGACCTTCGCGCGAATAAACGACTGTTGCTGTGATATCGGTGTCCGATCCGTCCTGCTCAACAAGACCAAGCGAAAGCGAAAGCCCGCCATTGGGCAGTTCGAACAATCGGTTTACGTTGGCAGTATTGCGTCGGCCTGAACTGTCAACGCGGCTACCTACGCTAACGCCATAAGACCCGTCGGGCACCAATTGCGTCAGTCCAACTGCAAACCCAAGACCTTCTTCTTGGTTGGTCAACGAGCCAAGTTGGTAGTTGTCGGCTTCATCCCGGTACAAGTCGGCCGAGTAACTCAGCCCATTATTGAATTCGCCTTCGATCCCAACGCCAAGATAGTTCGAGCGCCACGAAGTATCGTTGATGTCTTCTTCATCTGTACGTTCAATGCCGGCCGACAGGTTGATGTTCCATGCACGGTTGGTTCGAATTGTTGCCACGGCATTAAGTGAATTTGACTCGCTGTCTACGAGTTCTGGGTCAGTCACGCCTGTGTAGTCGACGACGTTGTTTCTGGCCCGGACTTCGACACCAAGAGGGCCTTCCTTGCCGAACTCAAGCCGACCAGTGAGCAGGGTGCGCTCTCTCTCTCCACCATCAATGATCAGCGCGTCGGGATCAAAAATGCCGTCCACAAAGAAGCCAAAAACTTCGTCTTCAATGTCGAAGTTTGAGTAACGTGCGCGTAGCGACAAAGATGAGTTAGCGCCTTCGCGACCATATGTGAGAGAGGCGCTCTCGTTCTTAAACGTCAGATCGTCTGCCGAGGTTGCACCCGATCCGAATGCCCCGTCAAAGACACCACCGACGTTGAACCGAAATCTTTCAGATCGTGTTTCACTGCTGAGGCTGAAGTTGAGGTCCGTTGTCGAGACGATCTTTCCGTCACCTGGTGTGACCACAAGATCAGGGTTTGAGTCAAAGCTCAGGGTTTGATCAAAAGACAGCGTGCCGACAAGACCAGGCCCGTTCTGAGACAGAACGGGCGTGGTTGCCATAAGCAGCGATAGGGTCGAAAGAGTTAGACGTCCCGGTCGCGATATTTTCATGTTCTACTACTCGAAGAGGCGACGTTCAGGCACTATGATAACATCACCGTCAGCCAATACAATGTCTTGCACGTCTGAAGTGCCAGCCGCGATCGCTTTGTAGTTAATCCGAGACACAGACTGACGTCCTGTACGCGAGTCTGTACGGCGCAGCAGGATGCGTTTCGTTGCTGCGAATTTCGTGAATCCGCCTGTCGAAGCCAACGCTTGAAGAAGCGTCGTTCCGCGTCTCAGTTCTTTCGCGCCAGGCGATCCGATTTCTCCGATCATGTACACGTCGATGGTGCGGCCTCCGCCACCACCCGTAGATGCGACGCGCGGGCGAAGCGACTGAACCGTCACAAAAACAGTTGGTTGTGTCGCAAAGTTCGACGCAATTGCTGCCGTGATGGACGACTGAACATCTGTGGCTGTCCGACCTTTAGCCGGCACGCTTCCTGCGAAAGGGAAGTTGATCGAACCGTCTGGAAGAACCAGAACAGAACGATTCAGTGACGGGTCTTCGATCACTTCGACCGTCAACGTGTCACCAGATTGGATAAGGTATCCTTGTGCGGCAGCAAATGTTGCGAACAGCATTGCTACGAGCGTCATTAGCAGAGTTTTCATGGTCTCCATCCCCACAACTACTTCAAACAACTATGAAACTTCATCACTTAAGTGAAAAGCAACAAATATCCCGATGTCCTTATCCGATATTTTTTGTGCTTCGTATGTGACACGGCTTCATCTACTCGTTTACACCCTTCTCAGTGAGTCTGGCCACTTCTTCGGCAGCTTCAGAGATTTGCGATCTTTGGTCGCCTTCTCCAGCAATTTCAACCGCTTGGCGGAAGGCTATAAGCGCTTCTTCCTCGCGGCCCAGTGCAAGATAAGCAGATCCCAGATGATATTGGACAATCGGATCGGATTGCAGTGCGTCTGCGGCAGGCTTCAGATATGCGACGGCTTCTTCAAAGTTACCGCGGCGATACATGATCCAGCCGTATGTATCTTGGAAAGGTGGCACGTTCGTTCCGCGCAGCCGGCGACCAATCGTAAATGCCCGATCCAAGCTGTCTTCGTCGTTTCTGTACGTGACCAAAAGGCTGGCAAGATTGTTTGCAACAACTGCTGAATTTGAGTTCAGCGCGTAAAGTTCCTCGTAAATTTCGATTGCGCCATCAATATCGTTGTCGCGTTCCAGGAACGAAGCTTTGGCCCATAGAAGGTTTCCATCCTGTGGATTGGCAGCCAGAGCGTCATCCAAAGTCGATCGGGCTCCGTCACGATTTCCTTGTGCGGATTGAACACGAACCAACTGAAGCCAAGCTTGGCCAAATTCCGGGAAGTCTTCTACGATCGAAAGATATGTCCCCTCCGCATCAGTAAACGCCTGGCTGACAAGTAATGTGTTTCCAAGAACCAATCGCGCCGTCGGGTTGTCGGGATTGTCTTCGACAATCTTATTCGCAATCGCCAGTGCTTCTTCATACTCTCTGTCGCGAAGCTTTTCGGACAAGAGTGTGAATTGTAGCGAGTTGTCGTCGCTACTTTGTTCTGCAAGGCCTTGCAGATATGCCAATGCCTGACCGCGTCCTTCCTGTTGGGAAAGTATTCGCAGTCTCATACGTTCGGCTTCGCGCACCGCGCTATCAGTGCCGAGGCGCCGAAGGGTGTTTTCGACACCTTCAGCCCGTTGGAAGTCTTCACTACGCAAATAGAGATTGCCCAATGCTCTTAGCACACGGAAATTGCCTGGGTTGTTGCGTAGCGAGGAAACCAACACATCTTCTGCTGGTCTGTAACGTTCTTCCTCTATCAACAGGTTCGCAAAACGCAGGCTTTCGTCCGGCGCATATTCCGAAGCCTCAGCCGCCAAAGCTAACAAATCTTGGGCAAGCTCGGTCTCTCCTGCGCGACGGTGGGCACGCGCCATCATCGTCATCGCATCTGAGTTTTCAGGGTCCTGATCAAGCGCAAGTCTAAGACTTTCGACGGCGCCATCAACGTCATCGGCTTCGATTTTCCAGCTCGCGCTCATCAAAAGCGCATCAACATTTGTTCCATCGCTCGCGAGAACTTCTTCGACTAGTTTTCGAGCGCCGACTTCGTTGCCGGTCGAGACGAGCATCCGCGAAAGTGCGATCTTGAAGTTATTGGTGTTCTCGCTAGTGGCTTCACCCTCATCTGCGATCAACGCTTCCATTTCGGCAATACCAGTCTCGCGCTCGCCGCGGTCATAAAGAATACCGGCACGCAGCGCCTGTAGAACTCCTGGATTTTCGTAAAGGCCAACTGCTTTGTCGATTTCTGCAATGGCTTCCTCGTCGCCGTAGGCTTCTTTGAGAAAAGCAATCAAAGTTGCGTGCATTGCGATCGGTTCGCTAGATACCCCAATCTGACTACGCAGAAACTCTTCCGCATCCTCAATCCGTCCCGTTGCCGTCAGCAATCGGACAAGCGAAGCTTTGCTCTCTTGATCTTCAGGAAACGCCTCAATTGTGTCGCGAATGTGCGCTTCAAGTCCTGCCAAGTCTTGGTTTTCGGCCAAGATCGACGTCTTCATCATGTAATAAAGGCGAAATTGGGGTTCGAGTTCGATGGCTTGATCGAGCCTTTCCAAAGCGCGATCAGTTTGGCTTGTTTTTACGTAGCCTTCGATCAAAACCCGGCGGATGTTTTCATCGTCGGGATACTTCTGAGCAAGCTCTTCCGCCTCTTCGGTCAAAGACTGGATTGCCAGTGCGTCATTATCTTGTACCGCATCAAAGAAGCGCATCACCAGATCGACGGCATCTGCGCCTTCCACATCGGCGCTGGCATCTTTGAGTACATCTGCGTGCCGCTTTGCTTCACCCCAATTCAGAGCGCTAATCGCCATACGGGCGAGAACCACGCGCGACTCGGCGTCGCTCGGGTTTTCTTCGACGATGCGCAGATAGTTCGAGTAAGCCTCGGACAAGTTTCCGCGGTTGAGCATTGTTTTCGCGTAAAGCTTGCGTGCATCTTGATGAAATTCATTCAAGGCAAGCACGTTGCGCAGCTCAACCAGAGCTCGGTTCTCGTCCCCGCCTGAAAGTAATTCGAGACTAGTTTGGTAATGTTTTTCGGCGCGATCTTCGGCGCTGTCGCAAGCGGCAAGGCCGAAGGCCAGTGTCACTGCCAATGCTGTTTTGGTCAAAGACCCAACAAACATTTTCGTACTCCCAATAAACCTTGGTCGAAATAATAGCGCGCCAAACGGACGCCAACCAGTGTGTTGTCGATCAAAGAGGCGCGATGAACCGGTTAGATACCGGTTCCGCGGACAACTACAGCTGCAGTTTTGGCAAGAATTTTAACGTCAGTCCACATGGTTAACGTCATATCGTAACTGTCGTCATAGTGGGCGCGTTCGGCGAACATGCTGAGGTTTCGTTTGGACACTTGCCAGCTACCTGTCATTCCCGGGCGCAGATTGTAATACGAACGGCCAGGGTAAAGTGACTGCTGAGAAGGCATCATTGGACGAGGTCCAACCAAAGACATGTCTCCAACAAGAACGTTAAACAGCTGAGGAAGTTCATCAATGGAGGTGCGACGCAAGGCTCTGCCAAGCTTTGTGCAACGTGGGTCACGCGAAAGCTTCTGTTTGGTGGTCCACTCTTCACGAGCGGATGGGTTTTCGGAGAGGTACTGTTCCAGCTTGCGTTCGGCATTCGGCACCATGGTGCGGAATTTCCACATGGTGAACCTGCGCCCGTCTTTGCCTACGCGTTCTTGCAGGAAAAACGGGTTGTGACCGTCACGCGCGATGAGCGCTGCAATGACGGCAATTACCGGGACGATGAACGGAAGTGCAGCTACAATCAGCACAAGATCAAATAGGCGCTTGAAAAAACTTCTGTAAACACCCGACCCATGTCTAACGACCGGAACAGGGATTGCATCTACATTAGCCGCTACACGATCGGCAACATTCGTTACGTGCACTGTCATACCAATTACCGAATTACTTTCGGCCCCCTCAAACTCACTCACAGCACAGTCGAAGCAAGAAAACGCAGCAGGCTTGACTGTGCTCCGATTGGTATATCATTCATTGAGAATTGAATAAAGTTTTTCGAAGTTTTTCGGTGTTCTTTATCGTCGCACCAAAGATTCAACTGCACAATTTTGACGCAAATGCATGTTTTCCTATGTATTTTGACCAAAGCTGGCCGGAAAAGTGTCAAAAACTTGAGTGCCGTTAAAGAAACAGTTTGTGGTAGAATTGAGGACGATTGCACTCAATCTGCACAGATTGTTCTCAAAACGTCGACGGTAAGCTGGCAAGGAAGACACGAGTGAGAGTTCGATTCGGAGAAGGCCTTGCGTTTCGCGCCCGGATTACAGAAATGCCGCAGCACGGCCATGTTGTGGCCCTTAACTATGTATTTACGGTGTGAAGCCTTTGAATCCCCCAAACGGTCTGCATTGGCGATGAGATGACGAGTAACGACCTATACTTAGAATATTTTGGATTTAACGAGCGTCCGTTTACGCTTTTGCCCGACCCAGATTTCCTCTTCTGGTCGCGGTCCCATCGGCGTGCGTTCTCGGTGCTTGAGTTCGGCGTGATCACAAGAGCTCCAATCACAGTTGTCACGGGAGAAGTCGGATCGGGCAAGACAACGCTTATCCAGAAGCTGCTTCAAACACTTGATAACGACATTACGCTTGGATTGATTTCGAACGCACAAGGCGGACGCGGCGAACTGCTCCAATGGGTTTTGAATTCTCTGGGTATCCAGGCTGACCTGAATGGCGCCTACGTTTCGATGTTCCAGCAGCTGCAAGACTTCGTCATTGAAGAATATGCAGCAGGCCGGCGGGTCATCTTGTTGATTGATGAAGCTCAGAATCTCAGCATCGAAGGTCTGGAAGAGTTGATGATGTTGACTAACATAAACTCAAACAAAGACGAACTCCTGCAACTCATTTTGGTTGGCCAACCCGAATTGAGAGAAATGATCATGCGCCCTGAGCTGAAGCAATTTGCTCAGCGCGTCACCGCCACGTACCACATTAAGGCTTTGGATCGTGCCGCGGTGTCTGGATACATTTTGCACCGTCTCAGCCACGTTGGCGGCACTGGTGCAGAGTTCACCTCAGAAGCCATTGACATGGTACATGAGTATTCGCGCGGCATTCCGCGATTGGTGAATAAAATTTGTGATTTTGCGATGGTTTATGCGGCGACTGAAGAACGGAAGACTGTTGACGCTGCGATAGTGGAAGAAGTGCTGGAGGATGGGATTTTCATGCCCGGCTACCAGCCAAGTGAAGAGGCCGCGGAATGAACTCCGATATTCGTTTCTATTGGAAGGTTTTGGTAAGGCGCCTTCCCATCATGACTGTAATATTCATCATCTGCGCAGCAGTTGGTGTTGGCTTGGCCGTTACGCTTCCTCCGCGATATGAAGCTTCTGCAAGACTATTGGTTGAAGGGGCGCAAATACCGGATGAACTGGCATCATCTACGGTTCAGACTGAAGCAGCTCAGCGTCTAGAAATCATTCGTCAACAGCTGTTGACCCGCGAAAATCTGATCGACGTCGCGAACGAGTTGCGTGTTTTTGGGCGGAATGCCCGCATGAGCCCAGATGAAGTCGTCGAAGCAATGCGCGAGCTGGTCACCATCCGCACTTTGGGCGGCCGGAACCGAGCTACATTCATGAATAGTGGTTTTGCCGCAGAGCAACCGGCAAACGCGTCGAGTGTTG
>JAPPOI010000362.1:0-483 GCA_028818055.1 Boseongicola sp. | reverse complement strand
TGCGAGTGTTGTGAATGAATTTGTGACCATCGTCTTGCAACAAGACGCTGAGCGCCGTCAGGTTGTTGCAGAGCAAACTCTCGACTTTTTCCAAGAAGAGGTCCGGCGTTTGAGCGAAGAGCTTGAGCTGAAAAGTCAGGCGATCGTGGAATTTAAAGACCTCAACCAGGATGCTTTGCCTGAAAACCTTAACTATCGGGTCGACCGGCAGAGCCAGTTGCAGGATCAGATCATCGCCGCAACTCGCGATCGAGCGTCATTGGAAGAGCAGCGCAATCGATTGACAGCGCTTGGGTCAATTCAAGCCAATTCTCCGAATAGTCTTCCGCCAGAACAACAAGCCCTTCAAGCGGCCCAGTTGGAACTTCAGCAGGCTCTGACAATCTTTTCTGAGAACAATCCGCGGATTAAATTGCTCAGGGCTCGGGTGCAACAACTCGAAGCCTCGGCCAATGTTGCCCCAGAGGCAACTGACGAACCGGC
>JAPPOI010000043.1 GCA_028818055.1 Boseongicola sp. | reverse complement strand
GTCTGGCACATCTATCAGCGGGTCACGGGCCTGTTTGACATAAGCGCTTCCGTCAACTTCCGCCAATTCGCTGGTTGTCAACTGAAGCAGTGGCCGACCGGTTCGGTTTTTGAATGTCAGTACGCCGTTTTTCTCGGTGGCGTCCACGCCGGTGGCCAGCATTAAGGACTGAAGCAAAGCGCGCGGCGTTTCGCTCCCGTCCAAATGAAACCCTCGGACTAATCCGTAAAGTTCGGAAACATCAAAATCTTCGATTCCAGCATGCTGGCAAATCTCCGAGACAACACCGGCCAAAGATCGCGCTGAAATCCGGCCTGACAGCCAATGCCCTCTAGAGTAGTTGTCACCGTCGCTCCAAACCTCTGAGTTTCCGGGAAAATTCGGGTAAGGCCTTGCATCCCAGGCCCAAACAAACATCCGGTTCGTGTCGATCATTCTTCCGGAGTACGAATTGGACACTGGGTTTTTTTCAGAGTCGTTCCAATACTCTGTGATGGCACGCAGGTATTGCATCTGCATCAGATCATCGCGCGCACCTGTCGAATATTTCGGCAGACTGCTTTCGGAAGACTTCGGATCAAGAAACTTGTTCGGCTGATTGGTGCCTTTGTCGATCGCCGCACAACCAATCTCGCAAAACCAAATTGGCTTCGAGCCCGGAATCCATTCTGTGGTAGTGGGGCTTCGAACACCTCCGACCCTGTCGTAATGCGCGTTCTCCCACCATCCACGAATGTCCTTGAAGCGATAAACCCAGGGCTCTTGGTACGCGCCATCGGTGATGTCGGATCGGATCTGAAGCGCCTCAGCGGAAGCCGATTTATAGTACCAGTCGTACCCTTCACCACCTTCGATGTTCGATTTTAGATACTCGACATTGTAAATCGACCCCCACTCGGAATCGACGTGATCAATACCATCGCGCCAGTCGGACAGCGGCATGTAATTGTCGATCCCAACAAAATCGATGTTGTCATCGGACCAAAGCGGATCGAGGTGAAAGTATACGTTTCCGCTGCCATCTAGCGGTTGATAACCAAAGTACTCCGTCCAGTCTGCGGCATAGCTGATTTTTGTGTTCGCACCCAAAATGTCGCGCACTTCAGCCGCCAGATCGATCAACTCGTGGACGGCTGGGAAACTGTCATTGCCCCCCCGTATCTGGGTCAATCCACGCATTTCTGATCCGATGCAGAAAGCATCAACACCACCGGCGATTGCGCAGAGATGGGCATAGTGCAGGATAAAGCGACGATAGGTGAACCCATCCGCCCCGGTGAACAGCACCCGGTCACCATCGACGACGAAATCACTCGCTGTGGCAGTTCCGAAGAAATCCGAAACTTCCGCAATTGCAGCCGCAGTGCCGTCGGGCGAATTCGGAACGTTCGGAGCAAGCGACGTTGTCACTCGGCCACGCCAAGGCAACGAAGGTTGACCTGTGTCGCCGGTCCAAGGGTCTGTAAGGGTGTTACCCTCAGTCTGTGTCATTAAGACAAAAGGATAGAACATCACGTCCTGTCCGATGTTCTTTAACGCCGCGATCGCTTCCAAAACTGACGCGTCAGCGGGCGTGCCACCGTAGATTGGGCGACCATCTTCGGTCGGAACCTGTGAGGCGGATGCTCTCGCAATGCCACTAACTTCCCACGGCATTCCCACCCCATCGGTTGCCGTTTGTTCAACAAGTGGCCGAATCTGGCAGTTGCCACAGCGCAGATCATCTCCAAACCAAGAAACAATGAGCGACGTTGCCGTACAATTCGGCGCTTCTTCAGCCAAACTATCAAGCGCGGTCAAAATATCTGCTTCGCCGCTTGCCGTGTTCACGTTGGCATAGGTGTTAAGACCTGGGCCCTCGGAATAAAGTACAGGCGTCGTCGCCAAGGCGTACTCGCCAGTTCCAGGAATTAGAGCCAATGCGCGAATGTGGTCAGCAGGGTCTCCCTCTCCTGTTCGCATCACTTCAAACGAGAATTGCGGAACTCGATTACCAAAAGGCCCCAACTGAAGATTTTCAAAAACAACGTACGAAGTTCCGCGGTATGCTGGTGCTTCACCCAGCCCCTCAATGGCTTCGATCTTGGGATCCGGAAGTTGCGTGGCGCTTCCAGGATAAAACCGCATTGTCACATCGGCTTTGGAGATTTCGGTCCCGTCTGCCCAGATGCGCCCAACCCGCGAAACTTCGCCCTCA
The DNA here is from genome assembly GCA_028818055.1 of Boseongicola sp. Classification (GTDB taxonomy): domain Bacteria; phylum Pseudomonadota; class Alphaproteobacteria; order Rhodobacterales; family Rhodobacteraceae; genus JAPPOI01. Next base: position 7,121 of record JAPPOI010000043.1, on the reverse strand, counting down.
CACAGCGCGATCGCCAGGCTGACCGAATAGCTGTAGCTCGTAGTTTTCGGCTGGGATGGTGCGCCTTTCCCACCGCCGGTGGTTGTCGAGCTTTCAAGGAATTGCGAAGCCCAAATAACCTGCCCTGAAACGCGAACACGACCATGCACATGCGCAATCGGTGCACCTTCACTGGCCCCTGAAATTCTGAAACGATCAACACGCCCGGTTTCAACCGCCGGAGACCCTGCTCCAAGCAGCTTTGAATCGATGACCCTGCCAATCGTGGCTCCTACAGCGCGCCCCGCTACTGCCGCGGAAATGCCCAGTACCGATCCACCAATGCTCGCGCCTACCGCGCCGCCGGCTGCGGATAATAATATCGTGGCCATTTGGCCTCCGTTTAGTTGAGTTTTTCGGTGGGCACAGGAACAGCAAACACACCTGCAAGACGTCGCTGCCATGGCAACGACAAAGCGTTTTCAACAACGCCATGTCCCGAATACGCGTGAATGAACATTGGCGTGCTCGCGTCCGAGCATATTCCAAGATGCTTGGCGACAGCACCGCTCCTCATGCGAAACAACAACACGTCGCCAAGCGAAATTTGGCTTGTCGACTTGCGTATCAGATGCTTGTCGAGCGCTGCTTCAAGAAGATCGTTTTGAGCCACTTCGTCCCAATCACGACTGTATGGCGGTATCTCTTCGGTGTGCTCGCCGTAGTGCTCGCGCCAAATGCCCAGCAACAAACCTAAGCAATCACAACCAGCACCTTTTACCGAACACTGGTGTTTGTACGGTGTGCCGATCCACGATTTAGCCGAGGCGACAAAGGATTCACCCGGAGTCATCGAAGGCTGCCTCCGTCGTTGACACCATTGCTCGTGGGATATGAAACCAACCAGTCTTCGCCAGGTATGTCAGGAAACCCCTGAAAATTCAGTAAGTTAGAGAATTTAGATATGCACGTGTTGCATCGTTTGTCGCAACCAGCCTCGATCCGCACAAGATCCCCAATTCCAAGACCGGAGCTCAAGTATTCCCAGACCTCAATTATTCTTTGACCACCAGAAAGAACATCTTTCTTAACGATGCCAACCGCAGACTGCCCTGCGCCGTTCAAAACTTCCAATCGACCGCGCAGGAACCATCCCTCGTCAAATTCCGGGTGTTCCGAAAAGGTCAGACGCACACCTCGATCAATTGCCACGATTTCGGCTTCCAGAAAGAAGCGTGCATCCGTCATATCAACTCCGCAGGCTACATCCCCAAGGATTGCGCCACACGACCTTTGATAAACTCGGCCATTGGAGCGGGACAAAGCCTCAGCCAATCCACGTAGCTCTGCCCGAAATGCGCCGCCTTGACGCTCTATCTCGCCGATCGATCCACGAAACAAGACGCGTCGTTCGTCGACGTTCTGCCAGTTCACCAACCATGACTGCACTTTAGCACCGTCATATTGACCAGCTCGAATGTCTTCTTCGCGGATAGCCGGATTGCTAAGAATTCCAATGGCTTCACTGTTATCGACCGCGAGCCCGGTTGTCTGATCAAGTGAACTGGTGCTCAATCCACTGTCAGGAAAAAAGTTTATGCCCTCGAATTCAATGGGCCGATCATGATCGGTGAATCCCAAGACCGCACCATCGCCACGAGTCACCGCCCAAGCTCGACACACAGTGGTTGCGCAAAGCGCAAGGTGATCAGCCAGAGCATCGGATATCATACGCGCACCTCGATCACCGGAATATCGGGCACCTCACCGGCTTTGAAGCTGGCCACTGAAACTTGAATAGTCTCGGTATCGAACCGAACAGGAACGTCAAATTCGAAACCAGCTGTAATCGAAGCATCCGGTTCAGGCGCTTCACTGAAACTGACGATCCCGGTCGAAGTATCGACGGTGAAGTCGACGCCCTCCAAAATAGGATCACCCTGAACCGCCAAGACAACAGTTCCCAACACAGGCTTGTGGATAGGCCGTTCATAAGTGTGCTCACCTGACCGATACGTTTTTGACAATTGAAATGTCTTTGTGGCTCCGTCTCCAACGCCAACGATCTGATCGCTAAGGTTTGGCTCATCCAGAACCGCGCCTGACCGGTAGTCTGACCAATCCTTCCACCGAAATCCGAAAAGCTGACCTCGCCTGGCTTCGAAGAATGCCACAAGGTTTTCGATGTCCTCTAGCGATCGCATGCCAAGCCCGGCATTGTAGCGTCTGCGCGAGTGCGCCCAAGGCGTATTTCGCTCTTCGAACCCATTGGCAAGTGCAACGATGTCTGTACGCCTCTCCGGCCCACCGATTGAACCGAAGCTCAGGTTCGTCGGGAACCTAACTTCATGAAATGACATCACATTCCCCTATCTATTGCGATCGCCACGCCCCAGTGCACGCGTCAAATGCGCTGCAATCTGGGACTGACTTCTCTGAAAGCTCTGAGCGTCGGGCGTAGAGATATTCATGACAATGCTCACAGGTTGACCACCACCTTCCATTCGCACGCCAAGCTTGCCATCCGCTCCTCGCGATAGAGGCATGATCGCCTCGGGACCCGCTTCGCCCATCACACCTAACCCGCCGCGCATGGGAAATGCCGTCGGAGACGACACAATTCCACCCGAAGCAAACGGCGTGACTTTTCCTTGAGAAAATGCGGCGCCATTGGCGAACAGCCCGGTCACGCCCTGCGCAATCAAGCCCCCAAGATGAGTGGTTACCGGCCTAATGGCCGCTGCGTAGACAGTGTCGACTAGAGACCGCGCCACCGCGCCCAGCGCGTCGCTCGCCCTGTATCCATCGAATACCAGACCATCAAAAGCGCTTCGTAAGCCCTTGGAAAGCCCTTTCGACAAAGTTTCAGTCTCTCGACTCGTCGCGGCAATCGAAGATTGCATTTTCAGGACCTCGTCCGAAAACGAAGCCGTTACGGCTCCTGCCTCTGTCAGGGTGACTTCCAAAGCCGCCACCTGATCCTCAAACTTGTCAATCTCGTCCATTTTGCTCCTCGCTCAACACGTCAGGAAACTGTTGGGATAGCTCGTCAAATCGCTTTCGCATCAACGGGACCGCCGCGCCGCCAAGCCCCAACAAGAACGACAGTTCCACCGGCGTAAGTTGCCAAAACTCGGCGGGTCTCACCCCATTTCGTCGAGCCGCTTTCATTAAGGCGAACCAGTCAAATGCGCTCATTGGTTTGGAAAGGAAAACGCCCGGACGAGCAGCTCGCCAGCCAGGCGCGTTGCTTTGGGCAAACCACCATCGATTTCGACTGCCAGCAGCTCTCGCGCTTCTCCACGCCAACCGCCACCACGAAGCCCCGCAACTATGACCGAAACCACGTCGCGGGTTGAAAAGGAGCCCGCTTCAAACCGTTCGACCAAGGCAACGATGTTACCGTCGCTCAATCCGTCTTCTAGCTCCGCCAATGCTGCTAGGGTCAAACGCATGACGTAGCGCTCGCCATCCAGAACGATAGCAACCTGACCTTCCCAGGGGTTCGCCATTAAAGCGCCGTAAACGTCAACGCACCCGCAGATGCCAGCGCAAGTTCATAGGTCGCTTCGCCATCATGGGTTCCAGCGTATTCAATCGACGTCACCAGGAAGGCACCCTCAATGATGCCAAAATCTGGAATAACGACCTGAAAGTCAGGCGTTTCGCCGTCAAAGAAAACTTGGCGTGCTCGCTCGTCCGTCGATTGATCCTTGAAGACACCCGAGCCTGCAATTGCTGCCGATTTGACGCCAGCGCCACCAAGTAGCTCGCGCCAACCGCCTTGGCTTTCAAGGCTCGTGACATCGACGCTCTGGGCATTGAAGGAAACGCGTGTTGCCCTCAATCCGGCAACCGTTTCAAATTGGCCTGCACCGGTCAAATCAAGTTTGATCAGCAGGTCCTTACCACTTTGTGCGGCCATATTCAGAACTCCTAGTTGGTCTGATCGTCTTCGACGATCGCTCGGAAAAAGAGGTCTACGCGTCGGGTTTGACCCGCGCGAACTCGGCGAGCACGGGCTCGCAGAAACTTAAGAGAAATCAAACGGCCCCTCGTCAGCGAAAGACCCGCGTCAATCAGGGCATCGGACACCGCGCCAGCGGCCTCTTTCGCGGTTCGATAGCCGGGAGCGTCAGAAATCACTGAAATCGTGAGCCTTAGGCTAAGCCCACCACCGGATTGGTCCGACCAATCCTGCGCCACCTCATCTCCGATCACGACGATCGTTCCATCGATGGGACCAGTTGGAACCGCGTCGTAAATCGCCCCGGACACAATCGCTGACAAACCAGAGTCGTTGGCCAGTTGTTCGTACACCGCCGTTTGGCATGCGGCTGCTATTGCGTAACTCACGCGACGACCTCCTCATCCACACGGCAAATCAGAAATCGCGCGTCGCTGGTGGCATCGGACACGCTTCTTATCTTGAAGAGCCGTGTACCTTCGCGAAAACGCTGGCCAGCTTTCGGGCGCGATGAGCTGTCCACCGGAACCGATCGGATCATGACCTCGTAAGGAACGCGCGACCGTGCATATCCGTCTCCGCGTTCAAGTCGCCCAGTTCGCGGTACAACTGAAGCCCAATGTGTTCCCAAGGGAATCCAGGAACCGACAAGACCACCAGCTCCATCGGATGCGTTCTGACGTTCCTCAAGGACTAACTTTCGCGACAGACGGACAGTCATGAACGTCCTCCAAGAATGCGCATTGGACGATATCGACGAAGGAGGCTTGCGACACCGTGTGGAAGCACCTTGTCTGACTTACTGGCCGCCCCCCGGTTGTCGTAAAAATGTGTCGCCAGCATAAACACCGCTTGCTGCAAATCCGCCGGAATGCCAGTCCAATTCGCCGCGAAACCAGCAGTAAAGAGAACCTCGACGGTCCCTCCTTCGGGAATAACCGGAAGACTCCAGCCTCGGGCAAAAATGAATGGCCGGTAGAAGTCGGGGACCAGGCGATACTGGTTTGCTTGAACGTCCGACGCATTTCCCTGAATGTCGAAGACCTGAAATTCATCGACAGATGTCACTGGCGCTATTGGCAGTTCCAATCGGTCAATGTCACGCCAAGCTGAAACCGTGTATTTGAATTGCCGCTCCAACAACGCTTTGGAGGACTCGCTTTCAACGGCCGCAAGAGCGGCGCGCAGACATGTCGCCAAAACGGGGTCTTGCAAACCATCGTCGGCAAACCCGCTTCCCAGCAACAAATGGTCTCTGAACTCGGAAACGGGCAAGGCCGCTTCCAAGACAGATGTTTGCTCAGTCAACATCATGTCGAGAACTCCGAAATTCGCCCCTGCATGAATCGTGGGCGCGCGCGGTGTGCCTTCCTTGACGGAGGGGAACAGCAAGAAAACACAGGAAAAGTGCGCGCGCCCCCGGCCACTGACGTTTAGGTCAGGACCGGAACCAAATGTCCGTTACGACAAGCCGAATTTCAGCAGCTTGATCGCAGCAAAGTCGCTCACGTCGCCGCCCACACGCTTGGTCGCGTAAAACAACACGTGGGGCTTGGCCGAAAACGGATCTCGCAGGACCCGTAGGTCTGGACGCTCGGCAATCGTGTATCCGGCAGAAAAGTCGCCAAATGCCACAGAGAAGCTGTCACTTGCGATGTCAGGCATGTCTTCTGCGACCAGTACTGGATAGCCAAGCAACCGAGCAGGCTCGCCAGCGGTCAGGCCGTCTGTCCACAGGAAGCGTCCCTCAACGTCCTTGATCTTGCGAATGACGCCAGCGGTCTTCGAATTCATGACGAACGATCCGTTCGCGCGGTACTGAGCGCCCAAGGCATAAACAAGATCGACCAGCGAGTTGCCCGGCGACGTGCCATCAAACGCAGCATCTGTACCGGTCGCCACGTAACCAAGAGACCCCCACGCCCAGCTGGCGTCTGCAACGACTGGATGCGTCAGGAAACCGGTCGGTTTGTCGATACCGTCGCCCGAAACAAACGCTTCCGCCTCCGAACGCGCAAACTTGTCGGCGATACGTCCAGCCAACCAACCCTCGATATCAAAAGCGCTGTCATCCAGCAGGCGCTGCGATACTTTCGGCAAAGCGTTCAGTTCATGAAGTGGGATCGTGATCCGTTCAATCGTTGGGGTGCCGGTTTCCACAGTTGACCCGGTTTCGGTTGCCCAACCTGCACCAACTTCAGTCGAGTCGATCAGAACATCAAAAGATGTTGCCTCAACATTAACGACATTCGCGACTTGTCGGATTGAAGCGGTCGAACGCAGAACGCTTTTGACCGTTTCTGCGGTCTCGGGGTCAACAAGATACCCGCCGTCACCTGCAACAGCAGTCGACATCGCTTTGCCTTCAAGGGTCAGACCCCGAAGGCCGTCGTCTTCGCCAGAACGCACATAGGCATTAAAGGCCTTCTGATGTGGAGCCTCTTCTGAAGCAGTGGCCAGCGCCGGACGGCGCGAAGCAGTTGGGGTCGATTTGCGGTCCAGCATTTTCAATCGCTCTTCCTGTTTATCCATACGATGGGTGATGTCTTCGACGAGGCCCGCAAGCGCGGTTTTCACCTCGTCGGCCGCCGCTTGAGGCGTGGGCAGATCTGCCCCGCCCCGAGCGGTCGTCTCGGGTGTTGTCATGTTAAGTCCTTGCTGATGGGAGTTTTGACCGGGTCGGGGTCAGTTACGAACCGACCGGGTTGAGCGAACAGCGGGCCTCTTCGATCGCCGCTGCAATTTTGCGCAATAGGTCGTCTGCTGGGCTCTCACCCTTGGCTCCCACTCGCGCTTCGGGAAGCATCGGAAAGGTCACAAGCGACACCTCCCAAAGCTCCAATTCCAAAAGTTTCCTTTGGCCGGCGTCGGTCTTTACCGACTTCAACGTTCGATACCCAATGGAAAGCCCCTCGATCGCACCGGCTTCGATCAAAGCTATGGCCTCTTTGGCTCGGGCGACATCTTTCAGAAGTCTCCCTTTCACATACAATCCGTGATCGTCTTCGCGAACCTCATCCCAAATGCCGATTGGTTCGGCCGGATCGTGTTGCCAAAGCATTTTCACGCGTCGGCCGGCTTTGTGAAGTGTCTGAAGCGACGAAGAGTAAGCACCTTTCTCGACGATATCTCCGCCGCGGTCCGTTTTGCCGAACAAGGATGCGTAGCCTTCGAT
>JAPPOI010000406.1:13070-34950 GCA_028818055.1 Boseongicola sp. | reverse complement strand
ATCTTGGGCTCGTCGGCACGCCTGATGCGATTTCGACGGACGTTTTGACCACACTATTCGAAGCCGAGATGATTCCGGTCATTGCGCCGTTGGGATCGGGCCCGAATGGTGAAACCATGAACATAAATGGCGACACAGCCGCCGGTGCCATTGCCGCTGCTCTTGGGGCAGACAGGCTGTTGCTTCTGACGGATGTCGATGGCGTCAAAGATGCAAATGGCGAAGTCATCGCAAACTTGACGACCAGCGAAGTTCAAAAACTGATCAGTGACGGGGTGATTGCAGGTGGCATGATCCCCAAAACCGAAACGGCCACAACGGCATTGGACGGAGGTGTTCGTGCCGTGGTTATCGTGGACGGACGCGCGCCCAATGCCTGCCTTCTTGAGCTTTACACAGAAGATGGCGCAGGCACGCTAATCCGTCAGGGTTAGGTTGACGAGCAGATGACCGATCTTGAGCAAAAAGCGCAACAGGCTCATCTGCAAATCGTCGGAACATTCAATATCGAGCCAACAGACAATCTGGGCCCTAGCAATGGCCGAATGATAATGTTGGGACCCGACGCTGAGTTCTGGCCATATTTCACCGGCACGCCAGAGTATCTGGATGGTTCGGCAGATCCTATGGACCGTTGGTCCGAGCGCGTCATCAGCGAAATAGCGAGCAATGTTGGCGGTTTTGCGTACTTTCCCTTTGGCGGGCCGCCATACCACCCGTTCTACTCTTGGGCGCTTCGTACAGGCCGCGTATGGGCCTCTCCGGTGTCGCTGTTGGTTGGCGCCGACATGGGGCTGAACGTGTCTTTCCGCGGCGCTATAGCGGTGCCCAGCGATAAACCAGCCCAAACGGCGCCGAAGCCATGCAGTGACTGTCATCAGCCATGCAAAACTGCGTGTCCAGTAAATGCACTGACAACAGAAGGCTACGATGTCGCCGCCTGCAAAACCTATCTAAGGGAAAACCCCACCTCTGATTGCCGAACGGTTGGGTGCCTTGTCCGACGCGCCTGCCCGGTTAGTCGACCACAATTGGTTGATCATGCGCAGTTTCACATGGCAGCATTCCTTGGATGACACAGACACTCATTCTTTTGAGGCACGCAAAGTCCAGCTGGTCGGACCCCGCACTCGGCGACTTTGACAGACCGCTCAACAAACGTGGCCAGCGCGATGCGCCAAGAATAGGTCGCTGGCTTGCGGAAAACGATTTTGCGCCCACGCAGGCATTATGTTCGACCGCGAGGCGCGCCAAGGAAACGCTTGAAGCCGCCGCGCCAGACGCCGCAGCAACCTACTTGGACAGTTTATACTTGGCACCGCCTGCAAAAATTTTTGACACTATCAAGTCCGCGCAATCTGGAAGATTGGTCGTTGTCGCGCACAACCCGGGCATTGGAATGATTGCGCACCATCTGGTGAGCACACCACCGGACCATCCCCGCTTCCTCGACTATCCAACTGCGGCCACTCTGGTCGTTCAATTCGACATCGACGGGTGGTCAGAGCTTCAACCGCAAAGCGGCACAGCACTGGCTTTTGTGACGCCGCACGATCTTCCTGGTTAAGTGAAGTCCGAAGGTATCGATATGACGCCATCCATTCGAAGCAACAAAAAGTAAGGGCGCCTCCCGGCGCCCTCTTTTTTTAGTGTCCCAGGATTTGGCTTAGGAACAACTTCGTCCGATCCGATTGCGGATTGTTGAAGAACGCTTCCGGCTCGTTCTGTTCCACAATCTGACCCGCATCCATGAAGATCACACGGTTTGCGACCTGACGGGCAAAGCCCATCTCGTGGGTCACGCAGAGCATTGTCATGCCCTCTTCCGCGAGCTCGATCATTGTGTCGAGCACTTCCTTGATCATTTCGGGGTCAAGCGCAGAGGTCGGTTCGTCAAACAGCATGATCCGCGGACGCATGCACAGCGACCGTGCAATCGCCACACGCTGCTGCTGGCCACCTGAGAGCTGGCCAGGGTACTTTCCGGCCTGATCGGGGATTTTCACCTTTTCAAGGAAGTGCATCGCCGTTTCTTCGGCTTCTTTCTTCGGGATCTTGCGAACCCAAATCGGTGCCAATGTACAGTTTTCCAGAATGGTCAGGTGTGGGAACAGGTTAAAGTGCTGGAAGCACATGCCCACTTCGGACCGGATCTTGTCGATGTTCTTCAAATCCGACGACAGCAAAGTGCCATCAACCTCGATGGAACCTGCCTGATGCTCTTCCAGTGCGTTGATGCACCGGATGAGCGTCGACTTACCCGAACCTGATGGGCCACAGATAACAATCCGCTCACCGCGATAGACAGTCAGGTCGATGTCACGCAGCACGTGGAACGTGCCGTACCACTTGTTCATGTTTTGGATGGTAATCGCGACTTCGTCGGAAACCTTCATTTGCGCAGCTTCAGCCATTTTGCGCTCCTTATCGGTGATCTGTTGCCAGTTGGCGTTCAAGCCACTGGGAATATTGCGAAATGCCGTAGCAGACGATGAAGAAGACCAGCGCCGCGAAGAGGTAAACCTCCCAGTAGATGCTGATCCAGTCAGTAGACTGTTGGATCGGTCCACGGATCATGCCGACGATGTCAAACATCGAAATGACCGAAACCAGCGTCGTATCTTTGAACAGGCCAACGGCCACATTCACGATGCCGGGGATCGAAATCTTCAGTGCCTGCGGCAGAATGATCAGACGTGTCGCCTGCGTATAGTTCAATCCAAGCGAATCTGCTGCCTCGTACTGGCCTTTCGGCAAAGCAGCCAGACCACCCCGGATCACCTCGGCGATGTATGCTGAGGAGAACATGGTGATCATGATGATCACGCGCAGGATCAGGTCGAAGTTCGATTGCGGCGGCATGAAGTAGGCCAGCATCACGTTTGCCACGAAGAGCAAAGTGATCAGCGGCACGCCCCGAATGAACTCGATGAAGACCACACAGACGCCTTTGATCAAAGGCATGTTCGATTGACGACCAAGCGCAAGCAAGATGCCCAACGGGATCGACAGCGAAACACAGACCGTCCCCAGGATCAGCGACAGCATGTAGCCGCCCATATCACGCGACGGCACCGCCTGAAGCTCAAGCGGGATCACCGCGTTCAGTCCTGATGACACCGGTCCCAGTAGATAAACCAGCATGACATAGATCGCGAGTAACGCGGTCACAACTGTCACAAGGCCTCCGCGTTCAGCGTCGTCATAGATCGCATAACCCACAAAGATGCCCATCGGGATGAAGAACACATAAGTGAATATGCTCGCCGCCCAGAACAGCAGGAACGGAATGATCCGTAGTCCTTCTGATCCGATGCTACCCGCAATGAACCGAAGTTCTTGCGCACCAAGGAACAGCAAGTAAGCCAGCCCAATCGCGGCAAGAATGCCAACGGCTCCTGCCAACAAAGTCCGCGTGCTAACGTTCAGGCTTTCAACCAAACGGAACACCAGACCGGTCGCGATGATTGCAGCTGCAACCACGATCGGCACCCAAAGCGAACCGCCCCAGATCAGCCAATAGGCGAGGAAAGGATAGGCCGCTGTGCCCAGCAGGAACTTACGCGGGACGTACATGTAAAAGAGCGCCGGCATCGCCGCTGCAATCAGCAGGATGAAGGCCAGTGTCGGACGCCAGTAAGCATCCTGCGGGTACTTGAACCCAAACAGCAGGTGATCCCATCGATCTACTAGTACTGCAAAACAAGCCCCGGTTTCCTTACCAGCCGCCGTTAGGATGTCACGGCATTCGCGAATTGAATCCGCGTCCCAGACACCATTGATGAACCAAGGTGTGGCACCCATCACCAGACGGATGATGAAGTACAACGCCAAGACCGTCAGAACGGAGTTAATCCAGTTCGAGAACAGATTTTCCCGTGCCCATTTGATCGCCCCCGACTGCGACGGCGGTGGTGGCGAGGGCGGGATCTGTTCGTGACGAACGAAGGAGACGTTAGTGTCAGTCATCTTAGCGCTCCTTCAGCTTCATGCGGTTGTTGAAGATGTTCATGAAGAACGAGATCAGCAACGAAACGGTGAGATAGAACAGCATCAGCAAAAGGATGGTCTCGATGGCACGACCGGTCTGCAGAAGGGTGATGCCCCCAAGCGTCCCGGTCACGTCCATATAGCCCACCGCAATCGCCAGCGACGAGTTCTTGGTGATGTTCAAATACTGCGAAATCAGCGGCGGGATAATCACCCGAAGCGCCTGAGGCAGCACGACGAGGCTCATAATCCGGTTCGGGCGAAGGCCCAAAGCGCCGGCGGCTTCGGTTTGGCCCTTGCTGATCGCTAGGATACCGGCACGCACGTTCTCGGCGATAAATGCGCCCGTGTAGATCGACAAGGCGAACCACAGCGCGATGAGCGAACCACGAAGCTGCATACCGCCCCGGAAGTTGAAGCCCTTCAGCTCAGGCACGTTCCACGTCAGACCAAGGAACAACAGCACGGCTACGACCGGAACCACCCAGATCGCCAGTGTGATGTACCAGGTTGTCGGACGATTACCGGTCGCTTCTTGCGTGCGGGTGGCCCAGTTTGCGACAGCCCGTGCCACGAACCACGACAGCAGCAAGGCGGCGATCACAAGCAACCAATCCATGCCGGTGGTTGTCACTGGTAGTTCTGCAGTCGAACCAAAACTGTTGGTAAATTCTGGCGCAGGCGCAAAGACCCCGCGGTTGGTGAATGCAAACGTGTCAAAGAATGACATGCTGGCAGTGGCGTCCTCGCCTCGGAAGTCCCTTGGCCCGGGCAACGCGTTGATCATCACAGAGAAGATGATGAGGATCCAAATCAAGACCGGAACGTTCCGGAAGATCTCGACGTAGATCGACATGATCTTGCTTACGATCCAGTTGTTGGACAGACGCAGCACGCCTGCAATCACACCGAATACGGTGGCCGTGATACACGCCAAAAACGCGACAATCAGGGTGTTCAACAAACCCACAACCGCGGCGCGGCCGTGGCTGCTGGTCGAGTCGTATTCGATGGGACGCTGGTTAATGTCGTAGCCAGCAGGTTCGCCCAAGAATGCATAAGAAATATTTAGTCCGGCCTCGGCGAGGTTTCGGACCAAGTTGCCGCCCACAAACGCCATGAAGGCGATGATGGCGACAAGCGCGATAAATTGGAAAGTCAGCGATCTGTATCGAGTGTCATTCAAAAGCATAGAAAGCTTGAACGACGACCCTGATGCCGAGATCGGCTGGTCGGCTAATGTCGTCATAAGTGACGTTCCCCGTCGATTTGGGCTTTATTTGCGCTCTTAAGCCGGCGCGCGCCCGTTAAATCAACCAGCCCCCTCACGGCCGGATACGAAAAGGGCGCGGAGTGTCCGCGCCCTTTCCAGAAGTTCTTACCGGAACGGTGGCGAGTAAATCAGGCCACCATCGGTCCACTGAGCGTTCAGGCCACGGGCCAGACCGATCGGAGTGTTCTCACCGATGTTGGTTTCGAAGACTTCACCGTAGTTGCCAGCAACACCGATTGCGCGCTCGGCCCAATCTTTGTCAAGACCAAGCATGCCGCCGAGGTCACCTTCGGTGCCCAGCAGACGGTTGATCTCAGGGTTGTTTGTGCCAGCAGCCAGTTCTTCCAGGTTCACCGAAGTGACGCCCAGTTCTTCAGCTGTGATCAGAGCATTCAGAGTCCAGCGAACGATGTCGCCCCACTCGTGGTCGCCGTGGCGAACAAGCGGACCAAGCGGCTCTTTCGAAATGATTTCCGGCAGAATTACGTGAGCTGTCGGATCTTCGAAGTTTGCACGCTGAGCAGCAAGAGCCGATGCGTCAGTTGTGTAAACGTCGCAAGCACCTGCGTTGTACTGCTGAACAGCTTCAGCGCCGGTTTCGATTGGAACTGGCTCGTAGCTGATGTTGTTCGAGCGGAAGAAGTCCGCCAAGTTCAGCTCGGTTGTTGTGCCGGTCTGGATGCAGACGGTCGCACCGTCCAGATCTTTGGCCGAAGAAACACCGAGGTCTGCAGGAACCATGAAGCCCTGACCGTCGTAGTAGTTTACGCCAGTGAATTCGAACTTAAGGTCAACGTCGCGGCTGAATGTCCATGTTGTGTTACGAGCCAGCATGTCGATTTCGCCCGAAGCCAGCGCGGTAAAGCGCGTCTTACCGGTTGTTGGAACGAATTCAACTGCGGTCGGGTCGCTCAGAACAGCTGCAGCAACAGCGCGACATACAGCAACGTCGAAACCTTGCCACACACCGTTTGCATCTGGTTCAGCGAAACCGGGAACACCCGTGGTCACGCCACAGTTCAGCTTGCCGCGTGCTTTGACGTCGTCGAGCGTCGCAGCAGATGCCACGCCGCCTGTTACAGCAGCAACGGCCAGCGCGCCAAGAAATACAGTTTTTTTCATTTTTACCTCTTCCTGAGTTTCCGCCATTTGGCGGTTCAAGAGGCCCTCCCAGGCCTATTGTGATGAAAGTCGGCACCGATGCCGTCTGACGGGCACGAGTTTGGTCCTAGAAAGAGGGAATCGTCAAGACTGAACACGTAATTCTAGAAGGAATTCGAGATTCAGTCCGAATTGCAAAATTTTTCGAAATTTCAGGTGGCTACTGCCTATTTCTGCGCCGCAGCGAAGAAATCAAATGCGTGCTGAAAGGCCGTTTTTTTTAATGCGGCAACTTCCTCGGCCTCTTCATCAACACCCCATTGTTCTGTTTGCCACTCTTCGTCCAGACGTGAAAGCGACCAAGCATCCTCCGGCAGGTACCTTTTTTTTATGACGCTTGTGGCAATCATAAAGGAGCCGGACACTGTTACGAGGTCATGGAAACCTGTGAGCTCGAAGTCGTCCATCGATGTCATCAAAGCCGAAAGCTTTCGAACTGACTCTGATGGTTGGACGACTGGCATGACCCCAGTCGTCGTCGAAAATGGAGCGTCATAGGTTTCTTCGATCCAAGTCATGACCGGCCCCCATCGCTTTTCTTGACGTTGCGTTAATTCCTGTGGGGCGGCTGCGCGGTAGCACAGAAGATCCGAAGCAGCGTATTCGGCCAGATGATTTTCCACGTCTTTCCGCTGAATACGGACTTTCTCGATCGCGCTATTTGCGGATCGAGTCCAAGGCATTGAAGTTGGGTCGACCACTTCTTCCTGAGCATCCCATTCATCCGAAATGGCCCGTGCCATTTGTTCCGTGGGGACCAAAAGATTCTGTTTCTGCGGTGTTTTTACAGGACGGCCATCGAGCGTGATCCCGAACCCTTCATCCACCACCGTAATGTCGGCTTTGTCCCAAAAGCGTTTGTTCTTCCACTCGCTCATTCGATGTCCTCAAATGGATCAGCAGGCACGTCTTCGGTCCGCCAGTCAAAGGTGCTCCAGGTCCTTGCCATATGGTCCGGTAAAGGCGCGGTCAGCGTCAGCCGGTTGCCTGTGACAGGGTGTACGAAACTCAGACTCCGGGCATGCAAATGAAGCTTCCGGCTTATCTCTCCGCCCAACTGGGCCCCCCAGCCATCACCGAGATTCTCCTGGGCAGACCCGCCGTATTTCCCATCACCAATGATTGGGTGGCCAATCTCAGCCATGTGCGCGCGAAGCTGGTGGGTCCTTCCGGTGACAGGCACCAGCGCAGCCCAGCTTGCTCGCTTTGCAAGCGACGTCAGAACGGCGTAATCAGTTGTCGCGCGTTTTGCACCCGGAGTGGCATCAACGTCGCGCGGATGGATCGCGTTCATCTTCTCGCCCTCTCCACCCTTGCCGTGGCCAGGTGCCTTGACCAATCCAAAACGAATGGTTCCCATCAACGGGTTTGGGCACCCAGCAACAGCCGCCCAATAGATTTTCCGGGTTTCGCGCGATCGAAACGCGTCGCTTAGTGATTGTGCAACTGACCTTGTTCTCGCCAGCAAAAGCACCCCAGACGTGTCTTTGTCGAGCCTGTGCACAAGCCGGGGCTTTTCGTCGTAGCCAAACTTCAACGCCTCCGCCAATCCATCGACGTGCCGTTGTTGTTTGCTACCGCCTTGCGAGGGCAACCCCGGGGGCTTGTTGATTGCTATGAGCTGATCGTCGCGAAAAATCACGGTGGCTCGGATCAGCGTGGCATCCTCTTCGGAAACCTTAGGTTTCGCTGTTACGGGAGCAGCCTCATCCGGCAAAGGCGGAACTCGAACCGATTGCCCGGCTTCCAGTCGCGTCGCGGCCTTGACCCTACCACCATCAACCCTGATTTCACCTTTGCGGCACATCTTTTCAATGCGCCCTTGCTGGACTTGAGGGAACTGGCGTCGAAACCATCGATCCAATCGTTGGCCGGCATCACCGTCTTCAACATGCAAAATCTGAACCCGGCTCATGCAAACAGGCTCCGACCAAGCCAAACACCCACGACCAATGCCGCGATGGATACGACCACTGACAGTCCGACATAAAGCCCCGCCTGACCCACATCGCCTCTTTCATAGAGCGTATAAGCCTCGAGCGAAAACGCCGAGAATGTCGTGAACCCACCAAGAACTCCGGTCATGAAAAACGGTGACCAATGTGCGAAGCCGCGCTGGGCAGCCACGACAACGAAAAGGCCCATTAGAAAAGAGCCGATCACGTTGACGGTGATTATTCCCAAAGGAAAACCTGTTCCGAATACCCGCAAAACGGCCATACCCACGCCGAAGCGTGCCATGGCGCCAATCGCACCGCCAATTCCAACTGCAAGGGTTTGGGCTAGCATGTGCGCGATGTCGCCCTTGCGACAGACGTTGTCAACTCTGTCGTTGGGCGCGCAATTTCACAAAAAACTCCAGACGCTTTTTGAGATCGCGCTCAAATCCACGTTCAACCGGTTGGTAGTAGACACCGCGCTTCATGCCGTCTGGAAAATAGTTCTGCCCGGAAAATCCATCTTCGGCATCATGATCATAGTCGTACCCGGCACCATATCCCTGATCTTTCATCATCTGAGTTGGTGCATTCAAAATATGTTTGGGCGGTGGTTTCGATCCGGTTTCTCGGGCGGCATTCCTCGCGGCCTTATAGGCGACATAGCCAGCATTCGATTTCGGTGCGAGCGCCAGATAGGTAACTGCTTGTGCCAGAGCCAGCTCACCTTCCGGGCTTCCAAGTCTTTCGTATGTTTCCCAGGCATCTATACAAACGGCTTGGGCCTGTGGGTCGGCAAGCCCGATGTCTTCAACCGCCATTCTCGTGATGCGGCGCGCCAAGTATCTTGGGTCTTCACCACCTTCGAGCATCCGCGCAAACCAATAGAGAGCCGCGTCAGGATCCGAGCCTCGCACCGACTTGTGTAACGCCGAAATCAGGTTGTAGTGCGCATCGCCCGTTTTGTCATATTGCGCGGCGCGGCGCATCAGGCGCTTGGTTAACGCCGCGGTGTCCATCGTGTCTTTTAGGTTCCAGGACGCGATCTGCTCGATCAGATTGAGAAGTGCGCGACCATCCCCATCGGCCATTTCTTGGAGCGCGTCGCGTGCGCTCGCATCCAATGGAATTTTTGAACCCAGTTCGTGCTCGGCTCGCTGAGTCAGAAGTTCGAGATCGGCCAAAGAAAGTCTCTCAAGCACCAAGACCTGTGCACGGCTTAAAAGAGCGGCGTTCAGCTCAAACGAAGGGTTCTCTGTCGTGGCTCCTACCAAAAGAATCGTGCCGTCTTCCATATGCGGAAGAAACCCGTCTTGCTGCGCTTTGTTAAAACGATGGATTTCATCCACGAATAGCAATGTGCCCTGCCCGTTCGTGCGTCGCAAACGCGCGGCTTCAAATACTTTCTTCAGATCAGCTACACCGGTGAATATCGCACTGATCTGCACAAAACTCAGATCGGTTTCCTCGGCCAAAAGGCGTGCAATGGTGGTTTTCCCAACACCTGGCGGTCCCCACAGAATTATGGACGACAATTGCTTCGAAGCGATCATTGCACCAAGCGGTGCGTCAGTTGCGAGTAGCTGATCTTGCCCAATCACATCCGCCAGCGACTTCGGCCGCAACCTGTCCGCCAATGGCCGGTGTCCCGGCGCATCTTTCTGGGGTTGGGTATCAAACAAGTCAGCCATGCGCGGCAAAGGCTACGCCTCTGCCGCGCAAGCTGAAAGTCCAAAGTTTGTTAGTGCAACTTGGTCGCCAAGGCGATGCGCACACAAACGCTCCGGCTACCGTCATCAGTTTCGATGACAGGGCCGGCCGGTCGGCAATCAATTCCGGTGCGACGTGCCAATCGAGGCGAGTGCTCGGGCACAATCCCAATCAATGACGACGCACCAAAGGTTCGCGCTGCGCGCACCATTTCATCGATCAGCGAGCACTGGACGCGCAAACGCAGTTTGGCGGGCACGCTTTCGGATACGAAAACGCGGCTCGACTCCCATATGTGGGACGCCACTGGAGCCTCCTCATCCAACAGGTTTTGCGGAATGGACTCGAGCAACCCAAGCTGAGCGTCTCGTATCATGTATGAATAAATTCCACAGCGGGCAGTGGTTGGAGTCAATCGCACGCCAGCCAGGACTTTACCGAACTCGTGAACCGCGACCCATCGACTTGCCGGTGTGTCGTACTGATCAAATTCCATACCATCGGCTTCAGGAAGTTCCCAATGGTTGCGCTCGATAAATGTCTTATGTCGCGCTCTGAGCATGTTGGCGAAAAGTTCGCCGTGGTTGTGCATATTTTCAAAAGAAAGAGTAGTTACTTGCATAGTTACAGCCTCCTGTCTGGGTTGGGGAAAAATCCAGGGGAGGCGCAACGAACCTATAGCATTTGATATTCCCGAGCTTTCTTCAGCGCTTGAGCAGTGGTGCGTGCGCCTAAGCGAACGCGAGCAGCTTGTAGTCTGGCCTTCAATGCACTTTCAGAAATTCCGAGTTTTGCTGCTGCGGCAGTGTGCCGATCCCCATCAGCCAGCAAACGCAGGGCTTCAATCTGAGCCTGCGTTAACTCAGTGGGAGGTTTCGCCGCATGATGAAGCAGTCGCACAATGGCGGCTGCTTCGTGAAGCTCTTCATCCGTCAGCTCTCGATCATCGCGGGCAATGCCCACAATAGAGCGAGACGTGATCGGACCATGCGAGAAAACTGCCCCGAACGTCAGCCCGAAAGATCGGGCCTGTCCAAAAATGTTGAACGGATCGGGAAGTTTGATCGCACTCCAACGGGAATAGCCCGTTGTGCCCATTCCCCAAAAAACAATGGGGTCGCGAAGAGCATAGGCATTCTCGTCATAAGTCTTTGTCCACGCTTCATCGTACGTCCGCACGTAAACGAGCGGTGACGCAAATCGAATGTGAAGTCCGGCTGAGAAGCCTTTTGTCGAGAGCTGAGAGAGAGCGTCAAAACAGTCTTGCAAGCCGGGGGCATCAGACGAATTTCGCGAAGAATTGTGCGTCTGGCCCTTACGGGAATCTTCGTAAATTTCGTTCTCACGCCACATGGCTTACGTGTCCGTCCTGTGTCTACCCTCGCCCCCAGGAGCTTCGGTACGCAGACATTGGTTCTGCCTGCCCACCATGACATGTCGATTTAGACAGGTCACACAGCTTCAAGTCAACTTAAAAGTGTATTTACGCAGCGGCACTTTTCTTGAAGATGTGTGCCAGAGTGTATGGACGGCACAGAATTCTAAACGCAGCTGAGAATGGCGCCAGCAAAAGAAAAGGCCGCTCGAAGCGGCCTATTTTTATCGGTTTCTTGAAGAAGAACTTACTCTTCGGCTTCTTCAGCTTCCAACCGTGCGCGATCAGCGGCGCCTTTGGCGTCCACATCGCGATCAACAAGCTCGATGATCGCCATCGGAGCCATGTCACCGTACCGGTAACCCGCCTTCAGGACACGTGTGTAACCGCCGGTGCGCTCAGCGTAACGTGGGCCGAGTACTTCAAACAACTTGGCCACGTGCATGTCTTGCTTCAAACGTGACGCAGCCTGACGGCGCGCATGCAGATCGCCGCGCTTACCAAGCGTGATCAGCTTGTCCATGACGCGCTTCAGTTCCTTGGCCTTTGGCAAGGTTGTTTTGATCTGTTCGTGTTCGATGAGCGAACCTGCCATGTTGGCAAAAAGCGCCTTGCGGTGCTCGTGGGTTCGGTTCAAGCGGCGATAGCCTCTTGCGTGACGCATAATCTCATTCCTTCTCTTTTATGCTTTGTCCGGCGGGGGATGCGTGCCCCCCGCTCACCTTGGGGCGTTTGCCCAAATAGTCCCCGGATGCCCGGGCATTGATAACTTAGAACTGGTCCTCAAACTTCTTGGCCAGATCTTCGATGTTTTCTGGTGGCCACTCTTCGACATCCATGCCGAGGTGCAGGCCCATGCCGGAAAGCACTTCCTTGATTTCGTTCAGCGACTTACGTCCAAAGTTCGGCGTGCGAAGCATTTCGGCTTCGGTTTTCTGAATCAGATCGCCAATGTAAACGATATTGTCGTTCTTCAGGCAGTTGGCCGAACGGACAGACAGTTCCAACTCGTCCACTTTCTTCAGAAGCAGCGGGTTGAACTCAAGTCCATCATCATCGTCCTGACGCTGAGCAGATTCAGGCTCGTCGAAGTTCACGAAGATCGACAGTTGGTCCTGAAGAATGCGCGCAGCAAATGCGACCGCATCATCAGGCGTTACCGAACCATCGGTTTCGAGTTTCAACGTCAGTTTGTCGTAGTCCAGAACCTGGCCTTCACGAGTAGGCTGAACGTCGTAGCTTACTTTCTTGACCGGCGAATAGATCGCATCAACGGGTACCAGACCAATTGGAGCATCTTCAGGACGGTTTTTGTCGGCAGCCACGTAGCCTTTGCCGGTGTTAACAGTCAGCTCGATGAAGAGGTCTGCACCGTCGTCCAGGTGGCAAATCACGTGATCCTTGTTAAGGATCTCAATGCCAGCTGTTTCGGTGATGTCACCGGCGGTGACAACCTGCGGACCTTTAGCCGAGATCGAAAGACGCTTAGGGCCTTCGACTTCCATGCGGATAGCGACACCTTTCAGGTTCAGAACGATGTCTGTGACGTCTTCACGAACGCCTGCAACAGACGAAAACTCGTGCAGAACGTTATCGATCTGGACGCTAGTGATGGCCGCACCTTGGAGCGAGCTCATCAGAATACGGCGCAATGCGTTGCCAAGCGTCAGGCCAAAGCCACGCTCAAGCGGTTCTGCAACCACAGTTGCAATACGAGATGGATCCGCACCCGGCTTTACATCCAGTTGCGTTGGTTTGATCAGCTCTTGCCAGTTCTTATGGATCATGTAGCTCTCCTCAATTCTGGTCCGCGCCCATGTCCAAGACGGCGGACACCCCGAGGGTCAAAAAGACAAAACCGGGCCAAGACAATCCGCGGCCCGGGAGACATTCAAACAGCGTCAGACGCGGCGACGCTTTGGTGGACGGCAGCCGTTGTGCGCAATCGGTGTCACGTCACGGATCGACGTGATGGTGAATCCGACAGCAGCCAAAGCACGAAGCGCGCTTTCGCGACCAGAACCTGGTCCCTGCACTTCGACTTCCAGCGTACGAACACCATGTTCCTGAGCCTTCCGGCCAGCGTCTTCTGCAGCCATCTGAGCTGCATAAGGTGTCGACTTACGCGAACCCTTGAAGCCCATGGTGCCTGCCGACGACCATGCAATGGCGTTGCCCTGCACGTCCGAGATCAGGATCTTTGTGTTGTTGAACGAAGAGTTCACATGCGCCACACCTGAGGCGATGTTCTTCGATGGTTTTTTCTTAACGCGACGATCACGTGCCATAACTCGAACCCTCCCTTACTTCTTCTTGCCAGCAATTGGCTTCGCAGGGCCTTTGCGGGTCCGTGCGTTTGTGTGTGTCCGCTGACCGCGAACAGGAAGGTTGCGACGATGGCGCAGACCGCGATAGCAGCCCAGGTCCATCAGGCGCTTGATGTTCATCTGAACTTCACGGCGCAGATCGCCTTCGACGTTATAGTTTGCGTCGATATGCTCACGGATCGCCAGAACTTCAGCGTCGCTGAGTTCGTTCACACGACGAGTTTCGTCAATGTTGACCGCTTCGCAAATAGCTTTGGCCGATGTGTGACCAATACCGGTGATATAAGTGAGGGCGATTGGAACCCGCTTTGCAGTCGGGATGTTCACGCCAGCAATACGTGCCACGTATCTTTTCCTTTCGTTGCGAGCCCGTGATACCAGGCCCTTTTTTCACAACGTAAGCCCGAGGCGTTTGGGCCACGGGCTTTACATATGATTCTCATCCGAGATGGCGGTAGTTATGACTTTAATGGCCTCGGGTCAAGGGGCGTACACCAAGTGTCAAGACTTTTTTGCCTTAAGCCCGAAACCGCCAGTTTTTCGCTGGTTCTAGCCGCCCAGCACCGTGCTGATTTCAGCCGCGACTTCTTCGATGGCGCCGAGGCCGTCGACCGACTTCAAATCGCCTTTGGCATAGTAGTAGCCAATCAGCGGAGACGTCTTTTTGTAGTACTCCATCAGCCGGACTTTGAGGCTTTCCTCGTTGTCGTCGGCTCGTGCCGTGCCACCTGCTGCGACCGCCTCTTTGGCGCGGTTCAGGATTCGCTCGACCAGAACATCGTCATTCACGGCCAATTCGATAACCGCATCCAGACTTTGCCCATGTGATGCAAGTAGTTCACCAAGCGCATCGGCCTGACCCAAAGTCCGCGGGAAACCGTCAAAGATAAAGCCATTGCCGGTCGCGGTATTCAGCTGCTCCTCAATCAGGCCAATGACGATCTCGTCGGTCACCAACTCACCCGAATCCATGATGGCTGCAACCTTGTTGCCCATCTCGGTGCCACTGGTTCGAGCTGCGCGCAGCATATCGCCGGTCGAGAGCTGGACCATGCCACGCTCTTCCACCAGCTTCTGGGCCTGAGTGCCTTTGCCAGCACCCGGTGGCCCGAGCAGGATAATGTTCATCTTCTAGCCGTCCCTTTTCCTTTCCCGCCGCGTCTTTTGCCGCGCAGCTGGGATTTCTCGATCAGGCCTTCGTACTGGTGGGCAAGAAGGTGTGACTGCACCTGCTGGATGAAATCCATGCCGACGCTCACAATAATCAGGATCGAGGTACCTCCGAAGTAAGCCGTAATCGCAAGGTTTGTGCGCACGATCTCTGGCATCATACAGACAAGCGCCAGATAGGATGCGCCCAGAACCAGAATGCGGTTCACGACGTATTCAAGGTATTCTTCGGTCTTCTTGCCTGGGCGAATGCCCGGGATGAAGCCATTTTGGTTCTTCAGGTTTTCCGCCACTTCCTCGGGCTTAAAGGACACGTTGAACGTGTAGAAATACGTGAAGAAAATAATCATTGCCGCAAAGAAGATCAGGTAAAGCGGCTGGCCCGGCCCGAAATAAGCCAATAACCAAGACATCACCGGCCCCGCTTGCGAACCTGAGAAAGTACTCAATGTCGTCGGAAGCAACAGAAGCGAAGATGCAAAAATCGCTGGAATAACGCCCGCCGGGTTCACTTTGACCGGCAAGTGGCTGGACCCACCGTCATAGACTTTCATGCCCACCTGACGGCGTGGATACTGAATGTGCACCTTCCGCAGACTTCGCTCCATGAACACGACGAAGACCAAGGTGGCTAACAGCATGATGATGATGCCGAGGATCACAGCTGTCGACAGGGCGCCAGAACGGCCCTGAGCGAAGAACTGAGCAAGCGCACCTGGCAGTTCAGCAATAATGCCGACGTAAATAATCAGCGAGATACCGTTGCCGACGCCGCGTGCGGTGATTTGCTCACCCAGCCACATCAGGAACATGGTGCCACCGACTAGTGTGATCACGGTCGACGCGCGGAAGAACAGGCCGGGGTCTGTCACCAGACCACCCGCTTCCATTGAAACCGCTAGGCCATAAGCCTGAATTGTCGCAAGGAAGACCGTGCCGTACCTTGTGTACTGGGTGATCTTGCGGCGCCCCGTCTCGCCCTCTTTCTTCAACTGCTGAAGTGGTCCCCACATCGAGGCCAGAAGTTGCACGATGATCGAGGCAGAGATGTAAGGCATGATGCCCAGTGCAAAAATGCCCATCCGGCTCAATGCGCCACCCGTGAACATGCCTAGCACACCGGCGATGCCGCCGGCAGCCTGTTCCATGAACTCACGCAGTGCTGTGCCATCGATTCCCGGGACGGGAATATACGTTCCGATCCGGTAAACGATCAAAAGACCAATGGTGAAAAGCAGTCTTTGACGAAGCTCTGTGGCCTTGCCCAACATGCCCCAACTGACGTTGGAAGCCATTTGTTCCGCTGCTGATGCCATACGTCTCTCTCTTCATCAAAGCGCCGCCCATCCGGTCCCCGGACGGCGGCGCTGGAAAACCTGTGAAAGTATGTAAGCGGCGAAAGCGCCGCTCACAAGGCGTTACTCAGCCGCTGCCGCGGTTGTGACAGTGAGTGATCCACCCGCCTTTTCAACGGCCGCAACCGCCGATTTCGACGCGCCGGTCACTGCGATTTTGGCTTTGGCAGAAAAATCGCCTTTGGCCAAAACGCGGATACCGTCTTTTTTGCGACGAACGAGACCGCTTTCAACAAGTACATCTTCAGTGATGTCTTTCTTCGCGTCGATCTTCTTCTCGTCGATGAATTTCTGAATAAGGCCAAGGTTTACAACGGCATATGCCTTGCGGTTTGGCTTGTTGAAGCCGCGCTTTGGCAGACGCTGGTAAAGCGGCATCTGGCCACCTTCGTAGCCGTTGATTGCCACACCTGAACGAGATTTCTGGCCTTTGATGCCACGCCCTGCGGTCTTACCTTTGCCCGAGCCTGGGCCCCGACCGATGCGTTTGGCTTTCTTTGCCGCGCCCGGATTGTCGCGGAGTTCATTGAGTTTCATGTCGCTTCTCCTTTGCCGGACGCGCCCCCGAAGCGAGATGGGACGGACACGGCGTTTCTTGATGTTTTCAGTGAGTCTTTCGACCACCGGGGGCGTATAGACCCAGTCATGGCACCGATCAAGAGATAATACAGGCGGCGACCAGCAATTCGCGAGGGATATAACGTCGCATCAAACTGCTAGACAGCACATCCCAACAAACGTTTTATCCCCAAAAAGGGAGACGGATCTTGCAAGGGTACGACTACATCGTGATTGGTGCCGGCTCCGGTGGAGGCTTCGCTGCGCTTCGTCTTTCCGAAAACCCGGACAACACGGTTCTGCTGCTCGAAGCCGGGCCCACAGACAAGCATTGGACCACTCAAATTCCCGCCGGAGCCCGATATACGTTCGAAGGTGGTCCGCGCACGTGGTCGTTTGAAACCGAGCCCGAACCATTCATGAACAATCGACGCCTGATGCAGCCTCGTGGTAAAGTCCTTGGCGGTTCGTCTTCGTTGAATGGCATGGTTTATGTGCGCGGACACCGGCAAGACTATGATAATTGGGCGAAAAATGGCGCCACAGGCTGGGGTTACGAAGATGTCCTACCTCACTTCAAGGCGATCGAGACTTATCGCGAAGGAGGCGATCAATATCGTGGCGCCTATGGTCCGGTCAAAGTTCGCAAAAACCTCGAGCGGCATCCCATCGAAGAGGCATTTCTAGAAGCCGCGTCTCAGGCCGGTCATGCCGTACCGGATGACTACAACGGAGCTTCACAGGAAGGCGCGACTGCGTTTGACAGCAATATCGACAACGGCTGGCGGTCAGGAACGGCGCGGGCTTGCATAAACGAAGCGGCAAAACGTCCGAATGTCACGATCGAGACCGGTGCTGTGGTTACGCGATTGATCGTCGAGAATGGCGCCGCCGTTGGTGTTGCTTTCGTCAAAGGCGGCCAAGAGAAAACCGCGCATTGTGAAGGCGAAATCGTTTTGGCGGCGGGCGCCTTTCAATCTCCTCAGATTCTAATGCTGTCGGGTATCGGGCCTGCGGACCATCTTCGGGAAGTCGGAATTGAGGTTCTGCACGATTTGCCCGGAGTCGGACAAAACCTCCAGGACCATTTGGAAGTACACCTAAAACACCGCAGCCCTCACAAGGGGATCAGTCAGAACCATTTGTTACGCAGGCACCGAATTCTGCTTGCCGGTATTCAATGGTATCTCTTCAAAACGGGGCCTGCGTCACGAGCGCCAAGTCGGGTTGGCGGCTTCTTCCGCAGCATACCAGACACGGACTTTCCAGACATTCAGTTCCACTTCTGGCCCTACTATCTGGAAGGTTGGTCACCTCCACCAGACAAAGATGGATACTGTTTTGACGTCGGCCCCGTGCGCTCGAAAAGTCGCGGATGGGTGAAGCTACGATCCAACGACCCCTTCGCCGCACCGCGAATTTTGTTGAACGGCCTTTCAACCGACGAGGACATGCAAATTTTTCGACGTGCAATTACCATCGCCCGAGAGATCGCTTCGCAATCCGCCTTCGACTTTTGTCGTGGTCCCGAAGTGTCGCCAGGACCCAAGATAACCTCTGACGCCGATCTCGACGCCTATGTCCGCGAGAACGCAAATAGCGCGTATCATCCTTGTGGAACCGCAAAAATTGGAACCGACACAATGTCAGTCGTCGATGTCGAGGGCCGAGTTCACGGCATAGAAAGGCTACGAATTGCCGACGCCTCGATCATGCCAGAGATCACGAATGGCAACATCAATGCGCCTGCCATGATGATCGGTGAAAAGATTTCAGCACACATCCTCGGAATTGTGACTTGATCCGAACACCCACTTGATGCGCCTATGAACCATATTTTGGGTTAGGAGCGTGCACATGGGTTTTGCAATGGACGTGCTGAACTTCTTGGCGGTCGCCTTCATCATCGTCGTGGGCGTTCTGGTTGCCCTTGCAATTGTATTGTTCATAATCGATCGATTGCAGACACATGACGCCATCCGCCGAAACTATCCGGTCATTGGTCGCTTCAGACACATATTCACGACATTAGGCGAATTCTTTCGTCAGTATTTTTTCGCGATGGATCGCGAAGAGTTGCCGTTTAACCGCGCCCAACGCGAGTGGGTGAAACGCGCGGGCGAAGGCAAAGGAAATACCGTCGCATTCGGATCAACGCGAAACCTCAACGTTGTCGGTACTCCGATTTTTGTGAATGCTGCCTTCCCGCCGATTGAAGATCAAACTACCCACGCTGCACCATTGGTCATTGGCGCAGATGCGCGAAACCCGTTCCACGCACCCTCGTTTTTCAACATATCAGGTATGAGTTACGGCGCGATTTCAAAACCTGCGGTTCAGGCGCTCAGCAAAGGCGCAAAAGATGCCGGGTGCTGGCTAAACACAGGCGAAGGAGGCTTGAGCCCCTTTCATCTCGAAGGTGGCGCAGACATCGTTTTTCAGATCGGGACTGCAAAATTCGGCGTCAGGGACGCTGACGGCCATTTAAGCGACGAAAAGCTGCGCGAGATGGCTGCGCATCCAACTGTCCGGATGTTTGAACTAAAGCTTGCTCAAGGCGCGAAACCAGGAAAAGGCGGGATACTGCCTGGCGCAAAGGTCACCCCTGAAATCGCCAAAATTCGGGGCCTTGAAGTAGGACAGGACGGGATTTCCCCGAACCGCCACACCGAGGTTGATAGCTGGGAAGACCTTCTGGATTTCGTCGCTCATATCCGAGAGGTCACAGGCAAACCGGTCGGCATCAAGACTGTGGTAGGTGCCGAAGATGCGATTGAGGAATTGTTTGATGCCATTACCTCTCGCGGCGTCGATAGCGCTCCGGACTTTATCACTATTGATGGCGGCGAAGGCGGGACAGGCGCGGCGCCCATGCCATTGATCGATCTCGTTGGAATGTCGATCCGCGAAGCCTTGCCATTGGTCGTGGATCTCCGAAACGCCGCGGGATTGAAAGATCGTGTTCGGATCGTTGCTAGTGGGAAGTTGGTGAACCCGGGCGATGTTGCTTGGGCGCTTGCTGCTGGAGCCGACTTTGTCACATCCGCGCGCGGCTTCATGTTCTCACTGGGTTGTATCCAAGCGCTCAAGTGCAACAAAAACACTTGCCCTACGGGCATAACCACGCACGACCCAAGGTTTCAAAAGGGCCTGGTCGTTGAAGACAAGTGGAAACGGGTTGCAGCCTACGCAAAAAACATCGTGAAAGAGGTCGAGACCATCGCGCATTCCGTGGGCGCATTGGAACCACGCGCAATGACCCGCGCTTGCGTCAGAATAATGCAAGATAATGGACGGTCAGTGCCCTTGTCCGAGCTCTATCCGCCCAAAAACAATAGACCGTCTTAGTCGCGGGTCTCGCGAAGATATTCAGTCCAGCACGGGCAAGGCTTTGAACCCGCCAGAGCTTTCATACGAGCCGAAAAGGCACGCCATGTGCCGGTGACTGCTGATGCGATAGTCATCACGATCATCCCTTGAAAACGTGCTCGGTAACTACGCCTGTGACAATCAGTTTGCCACCACGCATCCAGCAAGCCCGCTATGCAACCAGTGCAATGCAAAAACGCCCGGTCACGAGGACCGGGCGCTTCAGAATTTCATGGAAAAAGGGCTTAGCCTTTTTCTTCGACGATCTCTACGAGATGCGGGATTGAGTTGACCATGCCCCGCACAGAGGGTGTGTCTTCCAACTCGCGCGTTTTGTGCATCTTGTTCAATCCAAGCCCAACGAGCGTAGCGCGCTGTTTGGCTGGGCGGCGGATCGGGCTGCCGATCTGCTTTACGACGATTGTCTTTGCCATGTGTCTCAGGCCTCCTCAGTCGCGGCTTCTTCTGCCTTCGGCGCTTCATCACGCTTCGGAAGAATGTCAGCGACCTTTTTGCCACGACGCTGCGCGACCGAACGAGGCGACGCCTCTTTCTTCAGGCCGTCCATTGTGGCGCGGATCATGTTGTATGGGTTCTGCGAGCCAATCGACTTTGCAACGACGTCTTGAACGCCCAGCATTTCAAAAACCGCACGCATTGGACCACCGGCGATGATACCAGTACCCGTCGGGGCTGTGCGCATGACAACCTTGCCTGCACCGTGGCGGCCTTCGATGTCGTGATGCAATGTTCGGCCTTCACGAAGTGGAACGCGGATCATCTGGCGTTTCGCTTGCTCAGTTGCTTTGCGGATCGCTTCAGGCACTTCTTTCGCTTTACCTTTTCCGAAACCGACGCGGCCTTTTTGGTCGCCAACGACGACGAGCGCGGCAAAGCCAAAACGCTTACCACCCTTAACGGTCTTCGATACGCGGTTGATCGCGACCAGGCGGTCAGCGAATTCTGGGGCTTCGTCACGGTCGCGACGGTTGCCTCGTTGTTGTGGTTCTCTGGCCATCTGGCCTCCTTATTCAAGATGGGCAATGCGCCCGTTTGTCCAACCTCGGTGCCATAAGGCCCAGGTCATCGGCGGGCCGGCTCGACCGGCCCACTCATCAGATTTTCAAACCGCCTTCACGTGCGGCGTCAGCCAAAGCTTTTACTTTGCCGTGGAACAGGAAACCGCCGCGGTCGAAGTAAGCTTCTTCCACACCAGCTTTCTTGGCGCGTTCTGCAATAGCAGCGCCGACCTTGGCTGCAGCTTCAACGTTGTTTTTACCGACAACGCCCAAGCCTTTTTCCAACGACGAAGCGCTGGCCAATGTCTTTCCTTCCACGTCGTCGATCAGCTGAACGCTGATGTTCTTCGACGAACGGTGAACAGACAGACGAGCCTTGCCGACGTTAACCTTGCGAAGTTTGTTCCGAACGCGCAGGCGGCGCTTTTGGAACAGTTCCCGTTTGCTAAGTGCCATTTTGTTGCGTCCTTACTTCTTCTTACCTTCCTTACGGAAGATATATTCGTCTTTGTACTTGATGCCTTTGCCCTTGTAGGGCTCAGGAGCACGCCATTCGCGGATGTTAGCCGCAACCTGGCCGACGAGTTGCTGATCAATGCGTTCGACTAGGAGTTCATTTTGCTTCGAGCGAGTGTT
>JAPPOI010000406.1:0-13060 GCA_028818055.1 Boseongicola sp. | reverse complement strand
ACGAGTTGCTGATCAATGCCTTCGACAATGATTTCAGTTTGCTTCGGGCAAGTGATCGTAACGCCCTCAGGAATTTCGAAATCGACGTCGTGGCTGTAACCAAGGTTCAGCTTCAGAACTTTGCCCTGAAGTGCCGCACGATAACCAACACCGTTGATTTCAAGCTCTTTCTTAAAACCATCGGTTACGCCAGTGACAAGGTTTTGAACCTGAGTACGGCTCATTCCCCACTGCTGGCGGGCACGCTTGGATTTGCCACGAGGTTCAACCTTAACCGCGCCGTCTTCCATGGAAATGGTGACGTCGTCAGTTGCAGTGAACTCGCGCTGACCTTTCGGCCCCTTCACAGTCACGGTCTGACCCGAAACAGACGCTTCAACGCCTGATGGGATCGATACCGGTTTTTTTCCAATTCGAGACATCTGGTTCCCTCCTTAGAAGACCGTGCAGAGCACTTCGCCGCCAACATTGGCCGAGCGAGCGTTCTGGTCAGACATGATGCCTTTCGAAGTCGAGACGATCGAAACGCCCAGGCCCTGACGAACCTGTGGAATGTCGCCAACACCCATGTACACACGACGGCCAGGAGTCGATACGCGCTTCAGTTCGCGGATGACTGGTTCACCTTCGTAGTACTTCAGGCTGATTTCGATGGCCGGGTGGCCCTTCGCATCAGTCGTATCTTCAAAGCCACGGATGTAGCCTTCGTCTGCCAACACTTCGAGCACCCAACGGCGCAGCTTCGAAGCAGGCGTTACGGTTGTGGACTTCCCGCGCATCTGTGCGTTGCGGATGCGGGTCAGCATATCACCTAGAGGATCGTTCATAATATCTCCTCCTTACCAGCTTGACTTGACCATGCCTGGGATCTGGCCGTGTGAGCCAAGTTCCCGAAGCGCGATCCGGCTAACCTTCAGCTTGCGATAGTACGCATGCGGACGTCCGGTCAGCTGACAACGGTTGTGAAGACGAGTGGCAGAGCTGTTACGCGGCAGTTTCGCCAGTTTCAGGCGAGCCTTGAAGCGCTCTTCCATCGGCTTCGATTCATCATTTGCGATTTCTTTCAGCGCAGCACGCTTGGCAGCATATTTGTCTACCAGCTTCTGGCGCTTCTTCTCGCGTTCGACCATTGCTTTTTTAGCCATGTCGTATCTCTCCCAGGCTCAGCTGTTGAATGGCATGTTGAAATGCTTCAACAGCGCCTTGGCTTCTGCGTCTGTATCGGCAGACGTGCAGATGATGATGTCCATTCCCCAAACCTCATCGACCTGGTCGAAGTTGATTTCCGGGAACACTATGTGCTCTTTCAGACCCATGGCGTAGTTGCCGCGCCCGTCGAAAGACGAACCCTTAACGCCGCGGAAGTCACGAACGCGTGGAAGCGCGATTGTGACCAGACGATCAAGGAAGTCATACATACGGTCGCCGCGCAGCGTTACTTTCGCGCCAAGTGGCATGTCTTCACGAACGCGGAAGCCAGCGATGGACTTCTTGGCTTTTGTGATGACTGCGTGCTGACCAGCGATTGCAGTCAAGTCTGCTTGTGCCGATTTGGCTTTTTTCGAGTCTTTAACTGATTCAGCGCCAGCACCGATGTTCAGAACGATTTTCTCAAGCTTCGGGATTTGCATCTCGTTCTTGTAAGAAAACTCTTCTTTCATCGCAGCGCGAACAGCTTCTTTGTAATGCGTCTTTAGACGCGGGGTGTAGGTCGCAGCATCAAGCATCGATTACGTCCCCCGTTGTTTTGGCAACACGCACTTTCTTGCCGTCTTCAACTTTGAAGCCAACACGTGTCGGTTTGCCGTTTGCATCAAGAAGCGCCAAGTTCGACAGATCAATCGGCATCGCCTTTGGCTGGCGGCCACCTTGAGCCGTCTGTGTCTGACGCTGATGACGGATCGAGATGTTCACGCCGTCTACAACTGCTTTGCCGGCTTTCGGGTCAACGCTGGTGATTTCACCCTCTTTGCCCTTGTCCTTGCCAGCAAGCACGACGACCTTGTCGCCTTTTTTCAGTTTCGCAGCCATCTTAGAGCACCTCCGGTGCAAGCGAGATGATCTTCATGAAGTTCTTGGCGCGAAGCTCGCGAACAACTGGCCCGAAGATACGTGTACCAATCGGCTCATTGTTGTTGTTGAGGATGACGGCAGCGTTACGATCAAAGCGGATCGCTGTTCCGTCTTCGCGGCGGACTTCCTTGGCAGTGCGAACAACAACGGCCTTGCGGACGTCGCCTTTTTTCACACGACCACGTGGAATGGCTTCCTTGACCGAGACGACAATAATGTCGCCAACGGATGCGTATTTACGCTTGGAACCACCCAGAACCTTGATGCACTGAACGCGGCGGGCGCCGCTGTTGTCAGCTACATCCAGATTGGTCTGCATCTGGATCATTTGGTTTCTCCCGACTTCCGATGCCGCCTGCAGAGGACATTGACACCGGGGTTTCGTTCAAACCGAAAGGTTATGTCGGCTTACGCCTCGATAACCTCCCAGCGTTTCGATTTGGACTTCGGTGCGCATTCTTGAATGCGAACGATGTCCCCGACCTTGAAGGTGTTCTTTTCATCGTGAGCCCGGTACTTCTTGGACTTACGGATGGTTTTCTTCAGAACTGGATGCGTAAAGCGGCGTTCAACCGAGACTGTTACAGTCTGTGCGTTTGCGTCGCTGGTGACAGTGCCTTGCAGAATTCTTTTTGGCATTGCTTACGCCTCCGAAGCAGCGTCTGCTGCTTTTTCGTTCAAGATTGTTTTCACACGGGCTGCTTCACGGCGAACCGTGCGCATACGTGCGGTGTTTTCCAACTGGCCTGTGGCCTGCTGAAAACGGAGGTTAAAAGCCTCTTTCTTAAGAGAGTTCAGCTCGTCGCGGAGCTGATCGGGCGTTTTGTCCCGCAGTTCTTTGGCGTCCATCGCCGTATTTCCTTTCAACATCACCGGGGCGCCCACGTGGGTCACGCCATGATTCCGGTGGAGTTCATGACTGAAGGCTGCCGTTTAGGCGGATAAAAACGATATAGCAAGCACTATTTTCAACTTGTCCCGGCAAGTGCTGGACAGCCGGAATTACTCAAGCACACCGCGCAAAAACAAATCGACGCTCGAAGAGGTCCATCGACTGCGATATTCCGTGTCGTTTTCGATGTCCGCCCCACTGGATTTCAGTATCCAAGGTGCAAACTGAACTTGCGAAATGATCCGGTCCAGCATTGCGCCGGAAATCATCGGAACATCCAAACTTTTCCTCACAAACCCCTTTGCCTGCGCGTCTTCAAGGAATTTTACTAATGCCTCCTGAAACGCGCTCAATGTCGCGAGTTCACTTTGCTCCCGCATCACCACCATCATAACGTCACGCTCTGCAAGACAGGCCTCGAGAGTAGTTTCAAACAAAAGTTCAATTCTTGCGACAAGATCGTCCTGAGATTTTGCAGGGCTCGCAATCAGTCGAAGTGGAACGACGTAGACCTTGGTGTCGAATTGCTCGACAACCGCGGCGAGCAAGCCATCCTTATTACCGAAGTAGTGGTGGATCATGTTGATCCCAGTCCCGGCAGCCTTGCAGATCTCACGTACCGAAACACCGTCAAAGCTTTTCTCCGCGAACAATCGCGCTGCGGTGTCGATCAACCGTTGACGAGCAGGAGCGCCTGCGACGTGGCTGGGCGCTCCTGTTTTCTGTTCTGTTTCGGCATCCATGGAAGATGGTCCGGTCATACCGACCCCGTTGTAGCTCTTGCCGAGACTACCCAGCGAATGCAGCGTCCTCAACCATTTGCGACCGCGGCGCAGCCGCTTGTTCGATCTCGGGAATGAACCCCTTGATGGTTTTTGCAAATTGGCCGCGAATGACGGGCAACATCGGCGACATCCACCACGCGACCTTGATGGTAAGCGTGTTTGTTGCGCGGGTCTGGTATTGACCATGCCTTTCCAAACGCCAATGGCTGTTCACTTTGCGCATGAAGCCGGGAAGACCGTCTACAATGTCGAAAGCAAATGCGTGCTGGTCTCTATCGAATAGCGTGATTTCCTCTTTGATTGTTCCGGACGCCGCTGGTGTGGGTTTCAGTTCGCATGTGCGAATTGCGCCTTTGCCAATCGGACGATCCATAGACGATTTAACGACAGTATCGGACCATTGTCCTATGTCCGCAAAACGTTCTCCCATCAGGTCCCAAACGGCGTCAAATGGGGCGTCGATCACGTGGTTGGTAACAAGTTTCATGGTTAGCTCCTCGAATCTGATAATTAATTTAATATAACATTTGTTACATTTTGAAAATCGTTTGTTCATCACATTCTAGTGCATTCCTGCAAGTAACTGATTTTATAAAATAAAATACTCATCTAGGGGGAACGGCGAGCGTGTTTTCCCATGTTTGCGCCGGGTGGGGTGGCTATCGTACCCGCATTGAACAACCAAAAAGACGAGGATTCCCGATGTCCATTTTGAAGCGCGGCCTAAAAGGAGCGCCGGTTAAAAGACTGCAAGAAAAGCTTGGCATAACTGCAGACGGCGATTTTGGGCCTGGTACGGAAAGAGCGGTTCGCGAATTCCAATCGGCAAACGGGCTGGCTGTCGACGGAATTGCAGGACCAGACACCTTTTCAGCGATGGGCCTCCATGAATTGGTACTGCTACGCAAAGGGTCGCGTGGTGCAGCGGTAAAGCGGCTTCAAAAAGGTCTTGGCATTGGCGCCGATGGCATCTTCGGATCAGGAACCGAGGCAGCCGTCAAAGAATTCCAAGCAGCTAACGGTATTGACGCGGATGGACTGGCAGGTCCGCAAACACTTGCGATGCTCGACTCTTTTGAAGAGATGACGCCCGCCGTAGCCGAAGCAGCAGAAGTTCAACCTGACGAAGAACACTTCGACAGCGAACCATTGCCAGAGCTCAAGGGGACCGATGTTGTAACTGGTTCGGTCATTCCCGTGCCTGAAAAGAAATCGGTCTGGGGAAAAGTAAAAGGCTGGTTCTCGTAATCGACAAAGCTCAAGAACTGTATGGCTCGATCTCTTTACAGGGATTGAGCCGTTTTACATCGTTGCCCGAAAGGCCTGAACATCTTCGAATAGTGCCTCCACTTCATCGTCGTGAATTCCAAACTCGCGGAGCTTCGTGACCACACCTTCGAGATAGTCGAAATTACTTCCCAGAATCCCAGCCGCCGTCGCAATGCGCGATACGCACTCAGAGTATTCGAGCGAGCCTTCGATGACGTCTGAATTGTGATCGGCAACAAAAGCAAGGGCTTCAACGACGCCGTGATCGGTTTCGGCATTCAAGAAAACAGACAGATATCCATGTGTTACAACTTCGCGCTGCCAAAGAATTCTGGTTTCGTTGTCCAAGGTTTCTTTGGCCAAGCGCAGCACCAGACCGTCGCAGCCGTTACCAACATCCAACGCCGCCATTACCCCCGGACATTTGGCAGAGCCACGACCGCCTTTGTCTTCTTTCAGTATGAACTTGCGCGAATATACTCTGACACGAGCCCGGCGGACTTCAGTGAAAACCAACGCCGGGTCCCACATGAGGGAGCCGTAGCCAAAGACCCATAAGTCGTTGTTCATACGGTCTTTTAGTGTCGCTCGACGCAAAGCTTCCCGTTCCGCATCTGAATACCACCAGCCACCTGGCAGATTGTGTTCCTTTCCCAGACGCTCCATTTTCTCGATATTGAAATCGCGGAAAAACGACGTCTCGGCAGGAGCAATTTTGCCTTTTAGATTAGGGTGATGGCGATATGGATCAGACTTGGACATACCGCGACAGTAGCCGCGTTAGGTCAGCCTTCCCAACGATAATTGAAGCTGACACTGATCCGGTCATCTTCTGACATGTTCATGGGGACTTCGTGGCGCAGCCAGCTTTCCCATAACAGAACGTCGCCAACCTTCGGTTTTACATAGAAAAATTGCTGCAGCTCTTCGGGCGCATCCTTGCGGCGGGGAGGCGCCGCCATCATCATGGCATGTCGCGGGTCCTCGAATTTGATGGCGCTGGCGTCACCCGGCATGGCGACGTACGTGGTGCCCGAAATCACCGAATGCGGGTGGATATGAGCGGTGTGGATGCCACCTTCGGGTAGGATATTTATCCATAGATCTTCGAGGGTTAGCTGCCCCTCCCCAAGGTCAAACGCCAACTCTTCAGCGAAGGACGAAACATGAGCATCCAGTTCGCGCTTCACCGCTTCGAAGATTGGCATCCGCCATGGCAAGTCAGTAAGACTGGCGTAGCTTGTATAACCGGGGAAGTCGTTGTCTTCGCACCATTTTTGTCCAGCCTCATCATCTTCCGCGATCGAATGGCACGTCGCCTCAAATTCCTGAGGATCAATGGCTTCGGACAGCTTTGATTGATAAAGCCGGGTGACAAAAAGGGACTTCGACATAAGGCAACGCTCGGTCATGTATACGCAATGTTAACGCGCGGGACGGGCTGAATGTGCAGTTTTGTACATGCTTGTCGAGCGCAAAGTGTAGTTTTGTACATGTTCCGGGACGGTGGGTTTAACTGTCAGTAGATGGCGGGTGCGCAACTTTTGGGTAAGGTTTTTGCTGGACGGACCCTTTCCAGTTCAGCAGCGTGCACAATATGGACAACAACCAATTTCGACCTTTTCCCAATGACAAAGTTCCGGCGGCATTCGAGATGTTCCCAGCAGCCGAGCGGGATGCATTGCTCAAACTGCGTGAACTGATCTTCAAAGTCGCGTCGGAAATGCCGGAAGTCGGCCAGGTTGAAGAATCCTTGAAATGGGAGCAACCTTCTTACGTGACCAAAGTCGGCACGCCCATTCGCTTAGGCGTCGCAAAGGACGGAGGGTTCGCAGTCTTCACCCATTGTCAAAGCCGCGTAATCCCGGAGTTCAAATCACTATTCCCGGATGACTTTCGGTACGATGGGACGCGAGGAGTGTTGTTTGGCCCAAGCGACACAGTGGACTACTCGAAGCTACGTATGCTCATTCGAAATGCCTTGGGGTACCGGCTTTCCCAATCCCAGTCGTGACTCGTGATCGAGTTCGACCAACATCCAGGCACCGTTATGCAAAACACTGTACTTCCCAAAATTTTCCATGTCGTCATTCCTGGCTTCGCGCATTCGCGCAGCTTCAGATGCATCTGGCTTCTCGAAGAACTGGGCGTTGAATATGAAGTCATCATGGTTCAAACCGGCGTCCCATTCCGCGAGCAGATGGCGCCCTACGGAGTCACCCGGTCAACCAAACTCCCAACGATGCTTTTTCAGGGCCGCGAGATCGGGGAGTCAGGTGTGATTTGCCAGGTATTGGCCGAAGAGTTTGCTGACCAAAGGTCCTTTCTTGGCACCAGCGACGAGCGGCTCGAAATGCTGGAGTGGGTGGCGTTCGCCGAATCCTGCATCACATTTTTGATCCCATGCTGGCCGGTGATGCTGCGCCCCGGTTCGACAGTGGAAGAGCTGACAAAGAAGGCGTTCAATCCAATGCGCCGCGTGATTGGCCGCAATGTTGAACACTTCGAGGCGCACCTTGGTGCACGGGGCAGCGAGTTCTTGTTGGAAAGCGGTCTAAGCATTGCCGACATGATGTGTGGCTACAGCCTGCATTCGCTAGATAACTGGGGGCTCATTGATTTGAGCGAAGCCCCACATGTGACGGCATACCTGGAACGTTTGCGACAGCGCGAAGCCTTCAAACGAGCGTTGACCTGTGACGCTCTTGAATTGGGAACGCATCGGCGGGGTGCGTCTTTTTGAGGTTTTTGCCAAATCTGCCGGGCCACCGTGTCCCCGCTTCGTTTCATTAGATTACGGCTGTTATTGAGTGGTTCATTGAACCGGTGCGCGCGGTGCCCTAGTTTGGCACGGTTTCGCGCGGTTTGAGTGAGCCGCTGCTGGGGAGAGTACCGAATGATCGCCTATGTCACCGTCGGGTCCGATGACATCGCCCTTGCGAAGCAGTTTTACACGGCATTTCTGCCCGACTTGGGATACGGGTTGGAGGAAGGCCCGGAAGGCTTGAGCTTTGCTCTACCGGTTCCCGAAGGCCAATCTCCGATACATCCGGATTTCTATGTGAAGCCGCCGTTTGACGGAAATCCGGCGACTGTCGGCAATGGAACCATGGTGGCATTTGAGGCGCGCTCTCAAGCCGAGGTGCGACGCTTGCACGCCGCGGCGTTGGCGGCTGGTGGTTCTGACGAGGGCCAGGCGGGGTTTCGCGCAGACTATGGGCCAAGGTTTTACGTGGGGTATCTGCGGGACCCGCAGGGGAACAAGATTGCGATCTATTCCAGCAATCCGGACGAGCCGGGGCGAGATGGATGAACCGGGCATCGCCGAAGAGCGCATGCGGGCAATCGAAATCAACGATTTTCAGACCAGCCGCGCTTTTTGCTGGGTATTCGCCTTAGAGCGATCGGATCATAACGCCGACATTGCTTGGGTTGCATAGGGCATTCTGGGCAAATTCACCGAAATTCGAGAAATCTTGACGCATATCAAGGCGGGTATCGGCGACGTTCGGCCATTGTCCTCTCTATTCCGAACGAGAGCACCAATGGCTGAAATGAACGAAACATCGCGCCCTTTCGCGGTCATTGCCGGAGCCACTGGCAACGTCGGGCGGGCCACCGCCACCGCCTTGGCTCAGCGGGGGTTTCGCGTGGTCATGCTGGGCCGAAATCAGGAACGGCTTGAGGATCGGGCCAGATCTATCGAAGCAGATCTACGCGAGGCCAACCCAGACTTCACCGGTGAGCTGATCCCTGTTCAGATTGATCTGACCGACCTTGCAAGCATCGAACGGGCGGTCGATGAGATTGGCCGTCTGTCGCCGGTGACTGATGTCCTTGTGCTATCGGCGGTCACGATAACGCAGGACGGACCAACCATTCTGCCAGATGGAAACGAGTTCATGTTTTCGGTGAACGTGCTTGGGCAATACCGTCTCGCCGAGCTTCTCAGGCCGTCGGTCGAGGCGGCGCAGGGCATTATCGCTCATGTTGTGGCGCCGTTTCACCGTGACATTGATTGGGATGACCTTCAGTCGAATCGGAACCACAAGTCCATGGTCGCATACGAGCGCAGCAAGACATGCCACCGCAGTATCGCGGGTGAAATGGCCCGGCGATCTGATGGCGGATACACGTCATTTGCTTTCGATCCCGGATTTGTCATCGACAAGAAAGACCCCGACTTGGCAAAGCGGTGGCCCAAAGGATTGATGGGTTTGATCTGGAAGCTTTACGCCGCGGTCGCTGCTGCGCCACCTGCCGTTGCTGGCGAAGCCTTGGCAGATCTCGTGACGGATCCTTCGTATCGAGACCATCTCAACGGTGCTTATTACACACAGCTCAGGCGGCGTGAGAAAAGCGAGCCAGCCATGATCGACATCGCTTTTGGGGCCCGACTTTGGACGGAGCTTGACGCGCTGGCCTTTCCGGATACCGCAAATGAGGACGCAAATCTGAGTGCGGGACCTTAAAGCCCGGGGGTTTGATCCGGTCCGCGCTTTTTCTGATTGCAAGAACGAGAAAGGGCGGAGCTGCTGCTCCGCCCTACCCTGATTTCCAAGTGGTTCGTCCTGAACCCGGAAAGACTTACCAGTCTTCGCGAACGACTGTCCGTGTCTTGACGGGCAGCTTCATCGCAGCAAGGCGCAGGGCCTCACGCGCGATCGTGTCGTTGACGCCATCGATTTCGAACATGATCCGGCCTGGCTTCACTTTGGCGGTCCAACGGTCCACCGAGCCTTTACCTTTACCCATCCGAACTTCGATCGGCTTCGCGGTCACCGGGGTGTCCGGGAAGATACGGATCCAGACGCGGCCCTGACGTTTCATATGACGCGTCATGGCACGACGTGCGGCTTCGATCTGACGCGCTGTGATGCGCTCAGGTTCGATGGCCTTCAGGCCGTAGCTGCCAAAGTTCAGATCAGAGCCGCCTTTGGCTTCGCCCTTGATCCGGCCTTTGTGTAGCTTGCGGAATTTTGTGCGCTTTGGTTGCAGCATCTAATTCACTCCTCAGTTCCGGCCACGGCCGCCGCCGGCGCCGCGTGGTGCAGGACCTTCCTGCAGCTCTTGCTGACGACGGTCACGCGCCTGCGGATCGTGCTCCATGATCTCACCTTTGAAGATCCAGACCTTGATGCCGATGATGCCATAAGGCGTCATAGCTTCGGCCAGAGCATAGTCGATGTCCGCGCGCAGAGTGTGCAGAGGCACACGGCCTTCGCGATACCATTCGGTCCGGGCGATCTCGGCACCGCCAAGGCGGCCCGCGACGTTGACCCGGATGCCCAGGGCACCCATGCGCATTGCGTTTTGCACACCACGCTTCATCGCGCGACGGAAGCTGACGCGGCGCTCTAGCTGCTGCGCGATGGACTCGGCAACCAGCTGGGCGTCAAGTTCAGGCTTTCTGACTTCGACGATGTTCAGGTGCAGTTCGCTATCGGTCATCTTGGCGATCTTGCGACGCAGACCTTCGATATCAGCACCTTTTTTGCCGATGATCACACCCGGACGCGCCGTGTGGATCGTCACGCGGCACTTGCGGTGCGGACGTTCGATGATGACGCGGCTGACGCCGGCCTGCTTGCACTCTTCCTTGATGAATTCGCGGATTTTGATGTCTTCGAGCAGAAGATCACCGTAATCCTTTGTGTCGGCGTACCAGCGGCTATCCCAGGTGCGGTTGACCTGGAGGCGCATACCAACGGGGTTTACCTTCTGACCCATTATGCTTGCTCCTCAATCTGGCGGACCTTGATCGTCAATTCCGAGAACGGCTTGTGAATGCGGCCGAAGCGGCCACGGGCACGCGGGCGACCGCGCTTCATCACAAGGTTCTTGCCAACAAAGGCTTCGGCCACGAC
The DNA here is from genome assembly GCA_028818055.1 of Boseongicola sp. GTDB lineage: Bacteria > Pseudomonadota > Alphaproteobacteria > Rhodobacterales > Rhodobacteraceae > JAPPOI01. The sequence goes on along the minus strand of JAPPOI010000406.1, from coordinate 2,174 downwards.
CAGTTCGTCCACGTCCAGGTTGTGGTTGTTTTCAGCGTTCGCGATGGCTGACTGAAGACATTTCTTCACGTCGGCTGCGATGCGCTTCTTCGAGAAGGTCAGATCGGCAAGCGCCTTGTCGACCTTCTTGCCGCGAATAAGGCCAGCGACGAGGTTTAGCTTCTGTGGCGAGGTACGCAGCATGCGTGTCTTCGCCATAGCCTCGTTGTCCGCCACGCGGCGCGGATTTTTTTCCTTGCCCATGACTTACTTCCTCTTCGCTTTTTTATCAGCGGCGTGACCGTAGTAGGTGCGTGTTGGCGAATATTCACCAAACTTCTGGCCGATCATGTCCTCGGATACGTTCACCGGGATATGCTTCTGGCCGTTGTAGACACCAAAGGTCAAACCAACGAATTGCGGCAGAATGGTTGAGCGGCGCGACCAGATCTTGATGACCTCGTTGCGGCCCGACTCGCGGGATGCTTCGGCCTTCTTGAGGACGTATGCGTCGACAAAAGGCCCTTTCCATACAGAACGGCTCATGACTTACCGCCTTTTCTTCTTGGCGTGACGCGAACGCAGGATCAGCTTCGACGACGCCTTGTTCTTGTTCCGGGTCCGAGCACCCTTTGTCGGCTTGCCCCAAGGGCTAACCGGGTGACGACCGCCCGAGGTCCGACCTTCACCACCACCATGTGGGTGATCAACCGGGTTCATCACGACACCACGCACAGATGGGCGGATGCCCTTGTGACGGTTGCGACCGGCCTTACCGAAGTTCTGGTTCGAGTTGTCGGGGTTGGACACGGCACCAACGGTGGCCATGCATTCCTGACGCACGAGCCGCAGTTCGCCCGACGAGAGGCGGATCTGCGCGTAGCCGCCATCGCGGCCAACGAATTGTGCGTAGGTACCAGCAGCACGAGCGATCTGACCGCCCTTGCCTGGCTTCATTTCGATGTTGTGAACGATTGTACCGATCGGCATGCCCGAGAACGGCATCGCGTTGCCCGGTTTAACGTCCACTTTGTCGCCCGAGACGACTTTGTCACCAACAGCGAGACGCTGAGGTGCAAGGATGTAGGCTTGTTCGCCGTCGTCATATTTGACGAGAGCGATAAATGCGGTCCGGTTCGGGTCGTATTCGATCCGTTCCACAGTAGCCGCGACATCAAACTTGTTCCGCTTGAAATCAACGATCCGGTAAAGGCGTTTCGCCCCACCACCACGACGACGCATCGTGATCCGTCCGGTGTTGTTCCGGCCCGCCTTTTTGGTCAAACCCTCGGTAAGGGATTTGACCGGACGGCCTTTCCAAAGCTCCGAACGGTCGATCAGCACCAGCCCGCGCTGGCCCGGCGTCGTTGGCTTATACGACTTGAGTGCCATGCTTTCTGTCTTCCGTTAGCAAACGGACGGTCCCCCGCCCTATATGATATCCCTCTTTTGAGGAACAGATGGGGGCGGATAACAGACGCTCTGAGAAAGATCAAGAGCTGAGTAAAGGAAATCTGACCCTACCCGAATTAAGCAAAAAACAACAGAGGCTTGGCATTGGAGTTTATCAAAAGACTGTAGCAATGGCTCGCTTTGGGCACAGGTTTGAATGATTGTATTTGGAGCCGCTTAAGTGGCTTGATAAAGGTTTAACACAACACGCCCATAAGCCAAACGGTCACACGTGGCAAAGCGATCCATTCCCGATCCCAAAGAACGCGGAAATAAAAAACCCCGCACTCAGGCGGGGTTTCTTTCATTCTATATAAAGCGTTCAATCAGAGACCGGTGGTCACATCGATTGAATTGCCCTCTTCTAGCGTCACATAGGCTTTTTTCACGTCTTTGCGTGTGCCTTTGATCCCACGGAAGCGTTTGGTCTTGCCTTTGGTAATGACCGTATTGACCGCCTTGACCTTGACACCAAAGAGCGCTTCAACCGCCTCTTTGATCTGAGGTTTATTGCTGTCATGGGCAACTTCAAACACAATCGCACCATTTTCAGAGGCAAGCGTTGCCTTTTCGGTGATGATCGGTTTGCGGATCACGTCGTAATGTTCAGCTTTCACACTCATTTTAAGCGCGCCTCCAATGCTTCGACGCCCGCCTTTGTAATCACAAGCGTATCGCGTTTCAGAATATCAAAGACATTTGCCCCGACAGAAGGAAGAACATCAAGGCCTTCGATATTGCGC
>JAPPOI010000014.1 GCA_028818055.1 Boseongicola sp. | reverse complement strand
TACATAATCTACCGACTTCCCCGCCAATGCACCGATAACGGCTGCAAGCCGGACTGTTTTGCCGCCAATCGCGACCCAGATCAGAACCTCGGTCGCTAGCGCGAAACCTAGGATTGCCGGTGAGACGAAGGCGAACTGCACTGCAAAAAGCGCTCCTGCCAATCCTGCAACCGCACCGGAAACTGCAAAAGCGGCAGCTTTATACTCGGCTGTTTCAAGGCCGAGGAAAGCCGCGCGTTTATCGTTGTCGCGGATGCCGCGCAGCACCGTCCCAAAGGCCGAGCGCTCCAGCCCAAGTAACGCCAGGAAAGCCACGAAAGCGGCCACAAGTACCACCGGGAAAAAAAACAATGGTTCGTAAAGTTCAATCTGCCAACTACCCCATCCGAGCCGTAGCGGTGGAATATCGAGTATTCCATTAAATCCGCCGATATAGGACCAGTTGATAGCCAGCCGTTCGGCGATCACCGCGGCGGACAGGGTGACAATGCCGAAAAAGGCGCCGTGGAGGCCTCGCCCCTTGAACAGGGCCAACCCCAGTAGCCCCGCAGCCAAAGCAGGCAGAATTACTGCCAACACCAAACCTGCCAGCGTCATGGCGGGTATGCCGGGAATCATGCCCTTGGTGGTCAGCGCCATCGCGTAGGCTCCAATGCCGAAAAAAAGCGACTGTCCAAAGCACAAAAGCCCACCTTGTCCCCAAATGAAAGCAAGGCTCATGGCGAAAATGCCATAAATCATTAACTGCGACAGCAGGCCAAGATTCCAGCCATCCAGAAATAGCGGTGCTCCAGCCAGCACGACCCAGAACAGAATGGTGAGGTGACGTGAGTATCTTGACATCAGCGCTTCCATCGCCCGGTAACCCCATCGGGCAAAAGCCGGATAACCACGATGGCAAGGCTGAATACAACAATCTGGGCAACCACCGGTGTCCATATGGCTGCCGCCACGCTGTTTGATCCGCCAATTATGCCGGCTCCCCAAAGCGCGCCAAGCGGACTGGCGGTGCCACCGACAAGGACCGACAGAAAGGCCGGAACAAGAAAGCCCACGCCCATCTGCGGGTCAACACTCATCAGCGGCGCCATGATTGCGCCAGCAAGCCCGGCAAGTCCGGAGCCAAAAGCAAACGTCACCCGATCCACGCGGCGCGTGTTGACCCCCAGACAAGAGGCCATCTGGCGATTAGCAATCACGCCACGGGCGGTCAGGCCTAACCGTGTTCGAAACAAAATGAGAAATGTTGCCGCGGTAATGACGATCGCCATACCCATTACGAATAGCCGGTAAGAGGAATAGGTGATGCCGAACATCGCGATAGGTTCAGCAAAGGGCGCCGCGGCTTGCTGTGAACCAGGACCGAACAGCACGATTACCAACTGCTTCAGAGCCAGGGATATACCCCATGTAGCGAGGATTGTGTCAAGAAAGCGGTGGTAGATGCGCCGGATAACAAGCTCTTCGATGATCAGTCCGACCAGTGCGACAAAAACGAAAGCAAAAGCCAGGATCACAGGAAACGGCACCGCATACTGCTGTAACAGCACTACGGTATAAGCTCCCAGCAGAAAAAACTCGCCATGAGCGAGATTGACGACCTTCATCATCCCAAAAATGATGACCAGTCCAATACAGACCAACAGCAGGGTCAGGATGTAACTGGCTGCATCGAGGCCAATAAGGAGGGTCATTTCCATTTCGTTACACTGATAAATAACGGCCGATCATGGCCGGGTTCTTGTTGATTTCATCGACCGTGACCCCTGACTTGATAAGTCCGTTTTCGATGAAGCGAATATGATGGGCTAACCGCCGCACCAACTCGAGATTCTGTTCCACGACTATAACGGTCATTTTTTCCTGCTCTGCGATGCGGCGCAAAATAGCGGCTATTTCCTGCACAATCGAAGGCTGGATACCCTCGGACGGCTCATCCAGTAGAAGCAGGCGGGGTTGACCGACCAGCGCCCGTGCAATGGCCAGTTGCTGTTGCTGCC
>JAPPOI010000461.1 GCA_028818055.1 Boseongicola sp. | reverse complement strand
CCCTCAGGCTGGGCGTAGCCAGAGAGATAGTTGAATACCTTCGTTGCATCGCGTCCAAGCGCCGTGTCGCACGTAAACAGCGAAAGATCGGTGTAAATCTTGGCTGTGTCCGGGTGATAGTTGCCCGTTCCAAAGTGCGTATATGTGACCAGTTCACCGCCTTCGCGACGGACGACGGTCGAGATCTTTGCGTGCGTCTTATAGTTGAGGAAGCCGTACACGACATGAGCGCCGGCTCGCTCGAGACGGCGAGATTGGCGAATGTTGGCGGCTTCGTCGAAACGTGCCTTAAGCTCGACCAGTGCGGTCACAGACTTCCCGTCTTCCGCTGCCTCGCACAGAGCGCTGACAATCGGGCTGTCTTTGGATGTGCGGTAGAGTGTTTGTTTGATGGCGACGACGTTTGGGTCCACTGCCGCTTGCTTTAGAAATCGAACCACCATGTCGAACGTTTCGTACGGGTGATGCAGCAACATGTCTTTTTGCCGGATCGCGGCGAACATATCGCCGTCATGGTCCTGCACGCGTTCGGGAACGCGAGGCGTGAAGGACGGCCAAAGGAGGTCGGGCCGGTCGTCAAGCACAAGTTCTTTCAGATCGCCGAGGCCGATCATGCCACTTAGTTCAATGACTTCGTCGTCGCCCACTTCGAGTTCGTCCATGATCGTGGCGCGCAGCTTTTTCGGTGCGTTCTCGGACAATGTGAGGCGCACCACTTCACCGCGGCGACGACGCTTCAGGGCGACTTCAAACTCGCGCACGAGATCTTCGGCTTCGTCTTCGACCTCAAGGTCGCTGTCGCGAAGGACACTGAATGTGCAGTTTCCGGTCATCTTGTAACCCGGGAACAGGCTGTCGAGGTGCAGCAGCAACAGCTCTTCCAGTGGAAGGAAGCGGCGGCCTTCTTCCACGTCAGGCAATGGAATGAAGCGTTCAATCTGGCTGGGGATTGGCAGCAAGGCCTGCAAAGCACGTTTGTCGGACTTGCGCTCGAGGCTGAGCGCTAACGAGTACCCAGCATTGGCGATAAACGGAAATGGGTGCGCTGGGTCGATCGCTAAAGGCGACAGGATCGCGAAGACCTGACTGAGGAAAACCTTTTCGCAGTGTTTCTTGTCTTGATCGGTCAGTTCATCGCGGGACAGAAGCGTGATGCCAGAGGTATTCAGTTCAGATTTCAGGGTTTGCCAAACGTCCTGCTGCTTGTTTTGAAGATTGCGTGTATCTTCGTAGATCAGAACAAGTTGTTCGGCTGGTGTCAGACCGTCTGCGGCCGGTGTGGTATTACCGGCATGGGCAAGTTCACGAAGACCGGCAACACGAACGGTGTAGAATTCATCCAAGTTGGTTGCGGATATTGATAGAAACCGCAGCCGCTCTAGCAGCGGAACGCGGGGATTTTCGGCCTCTTCAAGCACACGCCAGTTGAACGCAAGCCAGGACAGCTCGCGATTGAAGAAACGTTCCGGGCCCTCGAACGACATGCCCTCGATCTGTTGAGGCTCGGGAAAAGGCGCGGCCAGAAAATCGGAAATCGGTACCATAGCGGTCAACTAATCATCGAATTTGACGTGAAGATGACGTTTATCGCCCGTCTTTGGACCATTTGTCCAGTGTTTGACGCGCGAAACGCTTTGTAATGGCACGATTTTCGCTCAGTGATGCCGCGTCGAGCGCAGCTACAAAGCTTTGCGCGGAATCGAATGAACGATCGTTGTTTTTTAGGAGCCATGGGATCAGGTCTGGCTGAATTTTGAGCTGCCGATCGGTGAAAAGTTTCACGTAGACCGCCGACAACAACAAATCGTCGGGCGCTTCAATCCGAGTGACGTCCATCGCCTCAAGGCGGCTTTTCAGGTCTGGCAGGCGGACCGACCAGCGTGCGGGAGAAGTTCTGGCCGCTACCAGGAAGGCATGGCCGCGCTGGGCGAGATGGTTGTGCAGATGGAAAAGGGAGGTCTCAGCTTCGTCTGACAGGATCGCAGTTGCGCCGCCGATGGCG
>JAPPOI010000251.1 GCA_028818055.1 Boseongicola sp. | reverse complement strand
CTTACGCAAAGTCTTGAGTACAACTTCCACACGGGCAACGGCTTCGTCGGCAGAATTACCGAGGTTGTGCAATTGCTGCCGGAATCCTTCACCGGTTTGCCGAACGCCACCGGCGATCCGTTCGGACGTATGACCGAATTCATCGAGCGAGGTCCGCATCTGTTCGCTGGCCACGGCCACTTGGGCGGCCCCACGGTTGGTGGAGTCTTCAAAGTCGAGCATCAGTTTCTGCAGGCTCTCACGGAAACCGGAGAGACGTGACTGTGCATCGTCTGCCGCAGAGGTTAGGTCTTCAGAGCGTTGACGTACGCCATCACCAACCACGACCATTTTCTCACTGGCTTGATCGGCTGCCTTATCGATGGTCGACGCTTGATCACGGAACATACCAGCGGCCTGTTCCAGCTTCATACCAGCGGACGATGCCGCAGATTGCAGCGTTTCCTTGGACTGATCGAGAGCATCGAGCGATCCCTTGAGGGCGTCGGTGACCTCGCCGGTAACCGTAGACAATGCAGAGACTTCTTCGCTGATTTCCCGACGAACAGACTTAGTTTTGTCGACCGACTGATCGGCCACTTCCATGGCTGTGTTTGCGGTCTCTTCCAGACCCTGGCGGATGGATTCCAGTTCCTTGGTGATTCGCGCGCTGGCTTGCATCAGCTCGGACGAGTTCTGGCTCAGCACATCGGACATGTTGCGCACATGAGAAAGCACTTGTTCTGAAGTGGCACCCATTTGGCGCGCCTGTTGCGCCATGGAGGTTTCACTGAGTTTGACGTGAGTCGCCAGCGTACTGGCAGCGGTTTCCATTTCGTCGTTTTGCCGGCGCAGTGATTACCGGATGTCCTCCGCCTGGGCCGCAGCGCGCTCGGCACTGGAGGCCAACTGATCGGCATGTTCACGGACGCGGACTCCGACGGAATCGATTTTCTGAATCACAGCATCTGACGCCATGCCCATGGCCTCGGCCCGTTCAATCGCAATCTCTGAAGCCTTGTCCAGATCAGCCGTTGCTGATGTGAACCGGTCAGTAACAACCTTACTCTTGCTCTCAAATTCGTCGCTCGATCTATCAAGACGGGTTTCTACCTTCGACGCGGCGTCACCCACCGCTTCCGCCTGTTGCTTGATCATGTTCTCGACGGCCCGTAAGCGTGCAACCGCGTCGTCGGATGCCGAAGAGAGTTCTTTGGTTTGAATGGACAAGGCTTCTTCAACAATTTTGACGCGCGACAGAACCCGTTCCATGACCTGGTCAAGGCTCGCGGTTTGCTGACCAAGTCGGGTGTTAACTTTCGTCGATAAATCGTCGATACGGTCGCCGGCAGTTGTCAATTCAGCACGTTGTTTGGCAAACAGTTCATCCAGCGTTTTAGCCTGGATCTTGAACCCTTCAACAACGCTTGTGACCGTGCCTTCAACGCGCTTGGTAACCTGCTCCACCTCCTCAACATGTTTCGCCACAGCTTTGGCCATATCTTCTGCATGGGTCTTTGCAGATTCATTGGACAGGGACAGGGTTTCTTCCTGTTGGGCGACCTGTTGTGCAATGGCAGCAGATAAACCTTTAGCCCGCTCAGTCGCCGTGTTGAGACTGGCGACCTGGCCTTCCAGCGCTTGGCTCATCGTATTGACTTGCGCCAAGGTCTTCCCAGATGCGGAACTGATGAATTCCTGCTGGCGACGTAACGCGTCTTCAATTTTGTGATTTACGCCTGACGCGCCATCGATGGCGGATTTGAGTTTGTCTACTTGTTCTGTAACGGCGGCCGCTGAAGTACTAGCACCAGTTTCCAACTGGCCTGTCACAGTGGATAGTTTATCGGTACTGCGCACGAGCTCAGCTTGAAGATCGTGAAGACGTTGCGACACGAGCTCACTGGCTTCGGTAAGCGCATCGGCTTGATGTTTGAGGGACGCCGTAACGGCGTCCACGTTGCCGGCTGCGTATTCCGCGGGATAGGTGAGCCTGGCGAGATGTTGGCGCAGCGCTTCCCCTTCCTGTCTC
>JAPPOI010000280.1 GCA_028818055.1 Boseongicola sp. | reverse complement strand
GTCGATCCGAGGGTCGACAAAGACGTACATCAGATCCGATAGGATGCCGACAAGGAGGCCAACGAGACAGAACGCGAAAAGCGTCCCAAAAATCACTGGATAGTCACGCGCCACAGCCGCCTCGAAACCCAGCCGACCCAAGCCATCGAGTGAGAATATTGTCTCAATGATCAGGGATGACCCAAAGAAAATACCGATAAACAGGGACGGGAAACCGGCGATGACGATGAGCATCGCGTTTCTGAAGACGTGGCCATAAAGAACGCGTCCTTCAGACAGGCCTTTTGCTTTCGCGGTTATCACGTACTGTTTCTTTATCTCATCCAGAAAGCTGTTCTTGGTCAGCAGCGTCAGGGTTGCAAAGCCGCTGATCGAGGACGCGACCACCGGCAGGGTGATGTGCCAGAAATAGTCGCCGACTTTGCCAAGCGCACTAAGGTCTTCGTAGTTGTCAGACGTGAGCCCCCTGAGCGGGAATATTTGCCAATAGGACCCACCAGCAAATAGAACGAGCAATAGGATGGCAAACAAGAAACCCGGAATTGCGTAAGCAACAATGATCAAACCGCTGGTCCATGTGTCGAAGCTTGATCCATCGCGCACCGCTTTGCGAATGCCCAGAGGTATCGAAATGAGATAGGCGATAACTGTGGACCAGAGACCAAGTGTTATCGACACAGGCATTTTTTCGATGACCAGATCGACAACGCTGATGGAACGGAAGTAACTTTCGCCGAAATCAAATCGGATGTAATTCCACATCATTTGCGCAAATCGGATGTGAGCGGGTTTGTCGAAGCCGAATTCCTTTTCGAGCTCTTTGATGAACTCCTCGGGCAATCCGCGTGCACCGATGTACCCGTTGTCGCCTTCACTCGCGCTATCGAAGGTTTCCGAGGCGCCGCCAGAAATCGTCTCAAAGACATCGCCCTGGCCTTCGAGATTGGCAATAATCTGTTCGATCGGGCCGCCGGGCACGAATTGGGTCAGGGTGAAGTTGATCAACATGATCCCGAACAGCGTCGGTATGATCAGCAACAGTCGCCTGAGTATGTACGCGCCCATGGAAGTATGCGTCCTTAAAGTGCGCCAGCTTCGACCAAACGGGCCTCGGCTTCGGGGTCATGCCACCACCAGGAAAACTGCCCCAAAGCAAATGGCGGAAGCACGTCTGGGTAGCGGTACATGTTGTAATAGGCGACGGTATGAACGTCTTTGAACCATTGCTGAACCCAAAAGCCTTCAGCCCGCAAAACACGATCTAGCGCATGAGTTGCCGTTGTAAGATCGTCGATGGTTTCGGCCGCGATCACAACCTCCATCAACTGATCGACAGCCTCATTTTGGAGCCCCATCAAGTTGCGCGAGCTGTCCTCGGCAGTTTCGGATCCGTACCACTGCCGTAAGCCAAAGCCTGGTTCGAATCCCATGGAGAAGGTGTGATTGACCATATCGTAGTCAGACGTGCGGCGGCGATCGATGTATTGGGATACATCCACGCGCTCAAGCTCAGCATTTACGCCAATACGTTTGAGGTTCTCGATATAAGGATTCACGATCCGGTCGAACGCCGGGCTGAACATCAAGATGGTTGCGTCAAGTGTCTTTCCGTTCTTGCGACGAATGCCATCATCGCCAAGTTCCCACCCTGCTTCATCAAGCAACTGCGAGGCACGCCGTGAATTGCGACGGTCGAAGTTTCGGGACCCACTGGTAGGGGCCATAATCGCCTCACTGGTCAGGATCGAAGGATCAAGCAGGCCCTTATCAACCAGCGGCTGCAGAATGTTGACTTCATCTGCAGTTGGGGTCCCACGTGCTTCCAAATCTGAGTTTTCCCAGAATGAATTGACGCGCTCGTAGAGTCCGAAAAACAGAGATTCGTTCGAGAATTCGAAGTTGAACATCAACCTGAACGCCTCACGGACTTTCGGATCCTGCCACTTCTCGCGGCGCAGATTGAAAATGAAAGACTGGGCCGAGCCAATTGTACCGTCAAACAGCTCTTCTTTTTTCACCCAGCCATTCTGAACACCTGGAAAGTCGTAGCCCGTTGCCCAATCTTTGGACGAGTTTTCACTCCGGAAGGTATATTCACCAGCCTTGAAGGCCTCCAAAGCGGCAGAGCTGTCGGCAAAGTACTCGTAGCGAATGGTGTCAAAGTTATTCTGGCCGACGTTGAAAGGATGATCGGCGCCCCAGAAATTCGGATTCCGGCCATAAATTATCTGGCGGCCCACATCGAAGCTTTGGATCACATATGGCCCGGTGCCCAAGAACGGTTCGAGCGTGGAATCATCGATGCGACGCGATTCATCGGCTTCAAACCATGCTTTTGAGAATACCGGTGTTCCTCCGGCAAACCCGATCACTTCGCGGCGTGGTGCTTCTTCGGTGAAGTTGAACCGAATCTTGTAGGTGTCGATCAAATCGACACTTGAGACGAAACCCTGCACAACGTTTACGTATTCCGGCAGACCTTGTTCCATGAACAAATCGAATGTGAACTTCACATCTTCCGCGGTCATCCCGGTTCCGTCCGAAAACGTCACGTCATCACGCAAATTGAAAATCACCCAATCCCGGCTTTCAGGATACTCCATGGTCGTACACAGGTAACAGTACGTTCCATAAGCATCATCCGCTGTACCGACGAGTATGTTTTCATACATCAGAGCCATACCGGAACCGGAAACGCCCTTACGCGTGTAATTGTTGAAGCTGTCAAAGCTCCCTTGGGCCCACGTACTGATTTCACCGCCTTTGGGCGCGTTAGGATTTACGTAATCGAGGTGCGCAAAATCCGCTCCATACTTCGGATCGCCAAAATTGGAATATGCGTGTGCTTCGTTTACTGGATCATGGCTGTCGGCTTTCGCGAATGAAACAGCCCCGAAACTGATCGCCATAATCAGCCCAGCAAAGCCAATCCACTGGGACTGGCGGGTGAACGTATCGCGCTGTGTTACTGCGGTAGAACGCTGACGCATAATGGGGCTACCTCCGTTTGGCATTTAGATAGTGCTTAACCTAAACCATGAACTTGTAGCTAAAAAATCATTTGTCGAATGATCAAGCCACGACAGGTGAACATTTGGTGAGTTGAGCGTGCGCAAAACAAAGGCCGGGTGCAACACCCGGCCTGATTCTTACGCTCAAAAAGAATGGTTTAACCGCCCTGGCCTTCCAGCCACGCGATCAAGTTAGCGCGATCTTCGACCTTGGCCATGCCCTTGTAGCTCATCTTGGTGCCAGGAGCGTATTCTTTGGGGTTCTCCAGGAAACCGTTCAGAGCCTCAGGTGTCCAGGCATCAGTGGCGCCCGCCAAAGCTCCCGAATAGCTATATCCAGCAACTGCATCGACAGCGCGGCCAACAATGCCGAAAAGGTGTGGGCCCGTACCGTTCGCGCCATCTTCTACTTTGTGGCAAGCCTGACACTGACGGAACAGGCGTTCGCCTGCACCCGCATCGGCCGCTGCAAAGACTTCCGCGAATGGAACTTCGGCAACTTCTTCTTCAGCGTCGTCCGAGCCGGTATCGATTGTATAGGCCTGATGGTAATCACCATCATGATCAGCTTCATGGTAGATGAATTCAGCCGCGAAGCCGCCCAGCAAGAAGATCAGAAAGGCGCCACAGAAGCCGCCGATGATCTTGGTGAATGTCATAGTGTCGAACATGTCGCGTCCAGTTCCCTCGATGTTTGCGCGCTATCTATCCGCTTCCATCGCCTGTCTTCAAGGGATAAGAGGCGCGACTAATCGCCCTTTTTGACGCAGTAAGCGCAGGAAAGACACAATGGCCGGACGTATAGCGTTTCAAGGAGAGCCCGGAGCCTATTCGCACCAGGCATGTGCCGAGACCCGCCCAGACATGGAAGCGCTGCCCTGCCGCACGTTTGAAGACGTAATTGAAGCTGTCCGAAGCGGGGACGCCGACCTGGCGATGTTACCCGTTGAAAACACGACTTATGGCCGCGTGGCAGACATCCATCGACTGCTGCCAGAAAGTGGTTTGCATATCATCGACGAGGCCTTTGTCCGTGTTCATATCAACTTGCTGGGCATCAAGGGGGCGAAGCTTGATGACGTCAAAACGGCGTATTCGCACCTGGTCTTGTTGCCCCAATGCTCTGAATTCCTTCGCGAACACGGAATTCATGGCGCGGTCAGCCCCGATAACGCGCGTGCCGCGCGGGACGTTTCCGAAGGAACTGACAAGACTGTAGGTGCGTTGGCATCCGAGCTGGCAGCCGAGGTTTACGGTTTGGAAGTTTTGGCCAAACACATCGAAGACAACGACCACAACACCACTCGCTTTCTAGTGATGTCGCGAGAGCCAAACCTGGCACGGCGCGGCAACAGCGAAATGATTACCACGTTTGTTTTCCGCGTTCGCAACATTCCGGCGGCGCTTTACAAAGCGATGGGCGGGTTCGCCACCAATGGCGTCAATATGACTAAGTTGGAAAGCTACATGGTCGACGGATCATTCTCGGCAACGCAGTTTTATGCCGACATCGAAGGGCATCCCAACGACAAAAGCGTCCAGCTTGCACTTGAAGAGCTTGATTATTTTACGTCGGAAGTGAAGATTCTCGGCGTTTATCCGGCAGCTAAGGCGCGCGCCTAAGCGCCGCTAATCGGTCGCCAAGACATAGCGCTTGTCGCAATACCCACATTCGACCCAGCCTTCCTTCGGGTCGATCAGCAGCCATACGCGCGGATGCCCCAGCGCTCCTTCCCCACCATCGCACGCAACACGCGTGGTCGTGACCGTTTCGGTTTCTGGTGGATCTTGCGGTGTGTTGTCCTGCATCGTGCGGCTCGGTCTTTTTCAAATTTGGCCGCATCTTACTCACGGTGCGTCCCGCAGCAAGAGCGAACCGCACAACTGACAGTTCGTGTCAGGAGTTGATCGTGACTCACAGTAAGTTCCTGACTACGGTCGCGCTATGGCTGACCGAATTGACGATAAAATCCGCTGCTTTGGCTCTAACACCAAACTTTATGCGGACTACCATGACAATGAATGGGGTGTCGCCGTTCGCGACGACCAATTGCTGTTTGAGATGTTGATCCTGGAAGGTGCGCACGCGGGGCTTTCGTGGGAAACGATTCTGAAAAAGCGCGATGGGTATCGCGATGTGTATCACGGCTTTGACGTCGATCGAGTCGCCAACATGACTGATTTTGAACTTCAGCAAGCCCTGAATAACCCAGCGATTGTTCGGCATCGTCAGAAGGTTCCGGGAGCGCGAACGAACGCTCGGATTTATCAGTCCATGCAAGAAGAATTCGGTAGCTTTTCGGACTGGCTTTGGGGGCACGTTGGTAACAAGCCAATCGTGGGCCACTGGAAATCGTTAGATGACATTCCGGCGGTCACACCTTTGGCCCAAGATATTTCCAAAAACCTGAAGAAACGCGGCATGACATTTGTCGGGCCGACAATCATTTATGCGTATCTTCAGGCCGTCGGCGTGGTGAACGACCACCATCAAGGATGCTGGAAATACAATCCTAATGCCTAGATATCGATGTCCGCAAATATCAGATGATGGTCTGATGCGGCGTGGTGCTGTTTCGTTAATTGGGGGTAGACTTCCCAGCGCGGTGGCTGCTTCCCGGGCCAAGCCCCTTTGCGGAAAAGACCTGCATTGGTAACTTTCGAAAACAACGCGGGGGACAGCAACAAGTAATCTATCTTGTTGTTATCATTGCCCAAGTTGTACGTACCGATACCTTTGTTCCCATTGTTGGCGTTGAATTCAAAGTCGGTGAATTTGTCACTGTCGGCGACATCTTTCAACGAAGTGTTCAACAGCGGCGCAAGCGGATCGCTGTCGGGGGTATCGTTCAAGTCACCAAGCACAGCAACATTCTCGAACCCGTCAGCAATCAGACGATTGTAATATTTCGCAACAGCCTCTGACTGCGCTTTGCGCTTCGCTTTTGACTTGGGGCTATCGCCCCCAAACTTACTTTTGAAGTGGTTTACCAATACGACAACTGTATTGCCCTGAGGTGTCGTGACCTCAAATTCCGGACAATCACGGCTGAACACCTGCTTGCCGTCCGCAACCTCATCCACATGGCTTCTCATCCAACCGATCGGGTAGTCTGAAGTTGTGGCAATCGCGACGTCAATTCCGCGCCGGTCGTTGCCGGCGATAAGCATGACATTTGCATAGCGCTCATCGACTCCGAATTTTCGCGACATCATTTCTTGGAAGTTTTTCAGGACAACGCGGTTTTCAGCTTCGACCACACCTATTACGTCAGCTTCTGCATCAAAAAGAACACGAGCCGTCAGTTCCATCGCGATCTCGTCAACTGGTTCGGTCTTCAACTCGACCCATCCGATCCAATCATCCCGACCGCTCGCGATGATCTCGCGCGGCTTGTTTCTTGGTCTGCGAATGATTTTGCCTCGGATCCGGCGCAGACGCGCAAACTTGGATTCATTGGTATTGAGGAGACCAAGAGTGCCAAAAAGTTCAAGCATGCGAGACTTCCGATTGGCTGTGTAATTTACCTGTTCGAACAGTCCATTGAGCTCTGCGTGTGCATCCAAAATATCTTGATGAGGGTTCGGTTCACCAGGTGGCGACTCATTAAAAACCTTGGCCCTATCAAACAGGTTTTCCACGTTAAATGCCGCGATCCGCATATCAATTCCTTTCGTGCTCTATACGGACACGCATAGCACGAAACCTAATTGCAGCTGACTACGTAGAAGCGACTTTCACGGAAAATTCGCGGAAATCGGCGCCCGGTATCGCTACCTAAGACGCCTAAGAATTTCATAGCTGGCATAACCATCCGGGGTCATGCCCTGACTGGACTGGAACTTTCGGATTGCGGCGATGGTGTTTGGTCCAATGATGCCGTCCACACCTTGAGTGTTGTATCCGCGCGAGGTTAGTAGCCTTTGCATTTCCTTCTTTTCCGAGAACCTCAAGTTGCGGTCGCCTCTCGGCCACCCCGACTTCAATGGACCTGCTCCACCAATGCGATCGCTCAGATGTCCAACACCTATGACGTACGCGTCCGCCGTATTGTAACGCTCGATCACATGAAAATTGTTGAAGATCATGAAGGCAGCGCCCTGCGCGCCAGCCGGCAACAAGATGGACGCACGGCCATGGTTCGGAACCTTGCCACCCTTGACGTCACGTACGCCCAGCGCCGCCCACTCGGTTGGAGTTTTCTTGATGCGTTCGCCCGTCAATCCATAGTTGAAGCCGCGCGGTAGGGTCACCTCAACTCCCCAAGGCTGGCCCTTTTTCCACCCAAAATTCTTTAGATACGCAGCCGTCGAAGCAAGAGCATCCGTTGGGTTGTCCGACCAGATGTCACGCTTGCCGTCGCCCCGGAAGTCCACAGCGTAAGCAAGGTAACTCGTCGGTATGAACTGAGTGTGCCCCATCGCTCCTGCCCAAGATCCAGTCATGCGACGCGGCGCAACGTCGCCTGATTGAATAATCTTCAACGCAGCAATCAACTGGCTTTCGAAAAACTTCCCACGCCTTCCATCGAATGCCAGAGTGGCCAAGGCCTCGATAATTGGGACGTCACCGCGAAAAGAACCATAGGCGCTTTCCAGACCCCATACGGCGGTCACGACTTCTGCTTCGACGCCGTATCGGGATTCGATCTCGGACAGGAGCCGCCTATTCGCACGAAGGGCAGCACGGCCATTCTTCACCCGGGTTTCTGAGGCGGCGCTATCAAGGTACTCCCAAATCTGCTTCGTAAACTCAGATTGGTTTCGGTCCTTTTGGATAACATCAGCATTGTACCGAATTCCTTGAAACGCCTGCGTCAGCACAGCGTCCCGAATTCCGGCAGCTCGCGCCCGTCCGCGAAAACGGTCAATCCAGCGTTGGAAGGCAAGGTTTGTTGGCTTCGTTTGGGCCGGTGTCACGGAAATCGCCTCGGGTCGTGCTTTCGGAGAAGGAGACACGACCGGCGTAGCGCTGGCAACCAGTGGCGACGACAAAAAGACGCCGAGTGCGACGGTGAAAGTTCTGCGCATGAAATGCACCTGATTTTAGCCTGCTCGAGACCGAGAGTACCTGAGTCGTCAAAGATTCCAAAGCGGTCGAAACCTGCTCGGCAAGGGGCTGCGCAAATTTGAACTGGCGAGCCTAAAACCGCTCAAGAAGGCGCTTGAGGTACTCAAGCTCCTGATCAGGCCGCTCCTGCTCGCCCGATCGCCGACGAATCTCGTCTAACAATTCGCGTGCACGGCGGTAAACGTCTTCTCCTTGGAGAAGTTGTTCGTCTGTGCCGATGCGCCCGTTCTGCCCGGTTTCTCTTCCAAGCGGATCACGGCTTCCATTCGGGTCACTTTGACCAAGCGCTTGCCCCTGCTGGCCGCCTTGCTGGTTTTGCTGCTGGTTGGCCATTTGGTCCGCTAACTCACGCATTCCCTCGCGAAGGGCTTCCATGGCCTCCGATTGATTATCTAGCGCGCCTGCAAAGTCCTCCTGACGAAGCGAGTCTTCGGCATCGTCCATTGCGTCGCCCGCGCGCCCCAAGGCGTCGCGTGCCGCATCGCCTTCCGGCGTGCCCGCTCCAGGAAGATTCTGACGTTGCCGATCGAGTTCTTGCCGAAGCGCCTGTTGACGGTCCGCCAAACTGCCTTCATCGGCGCCCTGACCTTGTTCATCACCACCCTGAGCCTGTTCATCGCCACCCTGGCCCTGGCCGCTTTGGCCATGTTGCTCGCCGCGACCTTGATCGCCGCTGCGGCCTTCATTCTGGCCCGATTGTCCGGCTTGAGCGTTGGGATTGAATTGCTCTTGCAGGTCGCGGAAAGCTTCGTCGCTTAGACCCTGCTGCTGACGAAGGGTTTCCGCCAATCCTTCCATAGCCTGCTCACCAGGGCTTTGCTGTCCTTGGTTGCCCTGCGCAATCTGCATGTTCTCCATCATCTGGCGGAGCTGGTCCAGAAGCTGTTGTGCTTCTGCCGTTCGGCCTTGCTCCATCAATTCCTGAAGACGATCCAACATGTCCTGGAGCTGCTGGCTGTCCATTTGCTCCATATTTTCAAGATCTTGCTGCGAAAGCTGCTGGTTCTGGTCTTGACCTTGTTGTTCGGCCAGCTGACGCATGTAGTCCTGCATCGCCTCGCGAAGTTCTTGAATCAGCTCCGCGATTTCTTCGTCAGTCGCGCCATTTTCGATGGCTTCGCTTAAGCGGTCCTGAGCGCGCTGCAATCGCTCAAGCGCATCGCCAAGGTCGCCCTCTTCAATTTCAAGCGCGATGTCCCAAAGCACGCCAGCAAACTCGTCAATGGCGTCGTCTGACAGGCGTCCAATTTCAACTCGTGTTTCAAGCCGTCGGACAAGGAACCGCAGTTTAAGGAAGACTGTCTCAGATCGGAAAACGTCTTCCGGAACGTGGCTCACCGCACGAAGCACTTGCGCGACCCGCGGGGCGTTGGCCCGATTCCAAAGCAAGTCGCGGCGCTGCTCGATGACTGACTTGGCAAGCGGATCAAAGAATCGTCGTCCCGGCAATGAACCAAATTGAGGGGCAGACAAGCCCATCTGCCCAGCGGCATCATCAAC
>JAPPOI010000387.1:4697-9698 GCA_028818055.1 Boseongicola sp. | reverse complement strand
GCTATACCCCGATGAGGTCGAGACGACGTCAAACATGGACTGCCGATCAAGTCCAAGTTTGTCTGCCAGGGCAAAAGCCTCACAAGTCGCGATCATCGTCGCTCCGAGGATCATGTTGTTACAAATTTTAGCCGCTTGGCCATTGCCAGAGGGGCCGCAATGCACTGCTTTTTGGCCCATGATGTCAAAAAGTGGCGAAGCTTTCGCAAAAGCGTCATCTGATCCACCCACCATGAACGTCAAAGTGCCAGCGTCCGCCCCGCCAACGCCACCTGAAACCGGTGCGTCCAAAGCCAAAGAGCCAGAGGCAACGGCCTGATCTGCCACAGCGCGCGCGCTTTCGACATCGACCGTCGAACAGTCGAGCAAAACCGCACCCGGTGACATTTCGGCGATTATTTCATTGGCCACTGATCGAAGAATTTCACCGTTTGGCAGCATGGTAATCACGATATCTGCGCCAGCCGCCGCCGCTTTCGCGCTATCGACTTGAGTAACGCCATTTGGCACAGGCGACGCGATATCAAATCCTAAGACCTCATGTCCGGCGGCGGCCAAATTCCTAGCCATTGGGCCGCCCATGTTTCCAAGGCCAATAAATCCGATTTTCATGACGTTCTCTCCAAATCGATTTCGTCTTCGCCCAAAGGCATCAACATGTTCGCGACATCGACCATCGTTGGTTCGCCTGGCGACTTGTGGGCCCAGTTGGGGGATTTGTCTTTGTCTATCACAGACGCGCGAATGCCCTCCTGAAAGTCTCCGTGGGCCGCGATCCTGTGGGCAAACCGGTATTCGCTAACAAGGGCTGCTGCCATATCGTCCCGAGAACGAGCGCGGTGAATTAACTCAACTGCGCAGGCCATCGCCAGTGGCGCATTACGATTTATCTTTTTCAAGGTGTCTTGTGCGAATTGGGAGTCGTCGTTTTCAAGAGCGGCAAGTATGTCCCGCAAGGTTTCGCCCGCGAAGGTTCTGTCGATCTCGTCACGAAATTCCGCCAACTCTCCTGTCGGTGCTCGCATCGACATCTGGTCGACATGGGTCCAATCGCCTGTGCTCTCCAGTTGCCTAATTAGCTCGGGCCATTGTGCGACAGGCACATAGTAATCGGCGAAGCCTGCAACGATGGCATCATCTGGGCCCATCCGGTAGCCAGTGGTCCCCATGTATTCTCCTAATCGGCCCGGTGCACGCGCCAGCAGAAGAGATCCGCCTACATCCGGAACCAGACCGATGGAGCATTCCGGCATTGCAATGCGGCTGTTCTCACAAACAATTCGGTGCGATGCGTGGCATCCGACGCCGACACCACCCCCCATCGTAAATCCCTGCAAGAAGCTCGCGACCGGTTTCGGAAAGTCGAAAAGGGCCAGGTTTACCGGGTATTCGCGCCGCCAAAACTCGCGCGCTTCTTCAGGCCTACCAGATTTCAAAGCGTCGTAGATGTCGGCAATATCACCACCTGCGCAGAACGCTTTCTCACCTTCGGCGTCAATGACCAGCATCGCGACGTCCGCGTCGTCTTTCCATTCAGCAAGAGCCGCACCAATCGCTTCAATCATCGGCAGGGTAAGGGCGTTCAACGCCGCTGGCCGGTTGAGCGTGATGCGTCCGCAGCGGCCAGTTTTTCGGATGAAGATGTCGCTCATAGTGTATGGCTCAGAAGTGGAATTGAACACTTGTACAATTATATCAGGAGCGCTGGGGAAACAAGCGAATTGGCTCCTGATTTGGGCCGAAAAGCTTTCGCGAAATGTCTGAAGCGAAAGTCAGCATCTTCGCGATTCGACCGTTGCGACTGCGTGGCAGTAATTGGGCGGACTGTTCGATTTTTTGCGCTAACGTAACGTCATTTTTGGCAACAATTGCAGATATGGAAACAAATCCTCCCCTTTCCCCGTTGGAAACAATCTGTGATGCCTTATTTTAGCCTTGTTGCACTTGCAGCAATGCTAGCTCACTAGTATGTTTTGGGGGCTGCGTGTTGTGCAGCTTGTATCTTGTGGAGCGTTGTGAGGGGGCTCATGAATACTCTTATCTCTTTGGCAGCTGGCGCTGTGATTTTGTCGGCCGGTGCGGCGAGCGCTGCGACAACGGAATATACGTTTCAATTCGGGAATAACGACTTCGGTCATGGCTCAGGCGACCACGCTTCAATCGCTGTAAGCTCGGTTGAAGATGCGGCATTTTCGGTTACGCTAGACGCTTTTTACTACAACACAGGCGCGGCGACATTCTCGACAACCGGCGACGCAGATGTTGATTTCAACTATTGGGGCATCGTCAGCAAAAACGGCGCCTATGACCACCACTACATCGACAGCAAAGATGCCGAGGCCGTCACATTCGACTTCGGATCGAACGCGGTAAAAATCACTGAAGTCGTTCTCAACTATGTGTTTGGCTACAACGACATGGCAATGGTCGCTTTGTATGCTGATGGCGCGTTGCACTCGACACAAATAGTCGGTGATCCTGTAACGCTGGATTACAGCGCGGCCGGTGAACACTCGCTGTTCGCGATTGGTGCCATGAATTATGGCAACTATTACACAGGCATCAAAATCCAATCGATGAAGGTTGAGTACACTGTGCCAGAGGTTGTTCCACTTCCGGCGGCTGGTTGGTTGCTTGTTGGGGGCTTGGGTGGCTTGGTGGCGTTGAAGAGACGCCGCAACAAGGCCTAAACCGAGAGCCATCAAAAAAAAACGAAAGGCGGCCTTAGCCGCCTTTTTTGTGTCTGCAGACAATTCAAAACAAACGCTGCATTGTCGGCTGCGAGCCCTGAATCGGGCCCACAACTTCGCAAGCAGGATCAATCCATTTGCTTGAAATGGAATTCGCCGCCTTCTTTCAACCCGCTCGGCCAACGTGCCGTGACAGTTTTTGTTCGCGTGTAGAACTTGAACGAGTCTGGGCCATGCTGGTTGAGGTCACCAAAAACCGATTTCTTCCAGCCGCCGAAGGTATGGTAGGCCAATGGTACAGGGATCGGAACGTTGATCCCGACCATGCCAATGTTGACGCGGCTGGCAAAGTCACGAGCGGTGTCACCGTCGCGTGTGAAGATCGCGGTACCATTTCCATACTCGTGGTCCATCGCCAAGCCCAAAGCTTCCTCGTATGAGCCTGCACGTACCGTCGACAGTACCGGACCAAAGATCTCGGTCTTGTAGATGTCCATGTCCGGCGTGACCTTGTCGAAAAGATGAGGCCCCACAAAGAAACCGTCTTCATAGCCCTGCAATTTGAAGTCGCGGTTGTCGACAACCAACTCGGCGCCTTGGTCAACACCCGATTGGATCAAGCCCAAAATACGCTCTTTGGCTTCGCGGGTTACGACAGGCCCCATGTCGACATCGTCGCCCGCAGTGTAGGGGGCAACGCGAAGTTTTTCGATGCGTGGGACAAGCTTGTCGATCAAGCGATCAGCCGTTTCTTCTCCAACTGGAACAGCCACGGATACAGCCATACAGCGTTCACCCGCTGCGCCGTAACCTGCACCGACCAATGCATCGGCGGCTTGGTCCATGTCAGCATCCGGCATGACGATCATGTGGTTCTTGGCGCCGCCAAAACACTGCGCGCGTTTGCCATTCGCGCAAGCGCGCGAATAGATGTACTGCGCGATCGGGGTTGAGCCGACAAACGACACGCCTTGAATGATCTCGTCGTCCAGAAGAGCGTCCACAGCTTCTTTATCGCCATTCACGACCTGGAAGCACCCGGCCGGAAGTCCGGCTTCAACGAACAGCTCGGCAAGCATTATTGGAACAGTGGGGTCACGCTCTGACGGTTTCAGAACGACGGCGTTTCCGCACGCAAGTGCCGGACCAACATGCCAAAGCGGCATCATCGCCGGGAAATTGAATGGCATGATCGAGGCAACGACGCCCAGTGGCTGACGCATCGAATACATGTCGATGCCGGGGCCAGCGCTATCTGTGAATTCACCTTTCAGCATTTGCGGGGCAGCAATGCAGTATTCGACTACTTCAAGCCCGCGCTGAAGATCGCCTTTGGCGTCAGGAATTGTCTTGCCGTGTTCGCTCGAAAGAACTTCGGCCAGTTTATCCATGTCCCGGTTCAAGAGCCGAACGAACTCCATCATCACGCGTGCGCGTTTCTGAGGGTTGGTTGCGCCCCACGCCGGCTGCGCTTCGGCGGCTTTGGCAACCGCGTCGGTCACTTCGGCAGCTGATGCCATGTGCAGCTTTGCTTGCACCTCCCCGGTTGCCGGGTTGTACACGTCACCGAACCGGCCGGATGTCCCGGACACGCGTTCGCCGTTTACGTAATGTGGAATGTCTCTCATTGGTTCCTCCGTGCTTGCCGCGATTGTACTCTTGCATTTTTGTTTGGAACAGAGGCAGTTTTCCAAAGACATTTTGCAAATTTATGGGTACTGGAATGTCTTTTGATTGGGATGACTTACGGGTTTTTCTGTGCGTGGCACGCGAAGAAAGCCTGTCTGCCGCTGGCCGAACGCTCAAACGTGACCCGGCTACGGTTGGGCGCCGTATCGGAAAATTGGAAGACGTCATTGGTGAACGGTTGTTTGTCAAATCGCCGCTGGGATACTCGTTGACCGAGCAGGGAACCCGATTGCGAACCTACGCTGAGCAGATCGAGCAATCCGTCCTGACCGGGTTGGACGACATTGCTGGGCAAAGCGCAGGGCTTTCCGGCCAGGTCCGGATTGGCGCAACGGATGGATGCGCCAGTTTCGTTCTTCCACAGGTTTGTGCTCGAATAACTGAGAAACATCCTGATTTGGAAATTCAGATCGTTGCACTTCCGCGGGTCATCAATCTGTCGAAACGCGAGGCAGACCTGGCGATAACCGTTTCGCCCGCGCAAACTGGTCGCGTGCGCATCGAAAAGATCACTGACTACCATCTTCATCTTGCGGCTTCGAAAGACTATCTCGCGGGATCCGCTCCAATTGAGACGCCGAGTGACCTCAAGAGCCACAAATTCATTGGCTACATCCAAGAC
>JAPPOI010000387.1:0-4687 GCA_028818055.1 Boseongicola sp. | reverse complement strand
CTTCTATTCCGAGCTTGATTTTCTGTCTGAGCTTGGGATCGAACGTGTCGCGCTGGCGTCAAATCTGGTTGGCGTCCAACTTGGGTTTTTGCGTCAACATGGCGGTATCGGTGTGACGCACGATTTTATTTTGCCGTCGGCGCCCGACATTCAAAAGGTCTTGGAGTCCAAAATATCATTCAAGCGTTCGTTTTTCTTGATGCGGCATGCCGACGATGCACGTGTCGAGCGCATCAACCAAGTCGCGAACGCGCTTGTTTCAGGAATTCGGGACGAAGTTGAACGTTTAGAAGCAATAACTTGACAGGTACGGGGTTCAGGTGAAACGCTAAAACCGTACTGATCATCTCGGAGGGAACAGATGCTTGTTCACCAAATACTTGAGATGAAAGGCGGCCAAGATGTCGTTACGATTTCTTCTGAAACTTCGGTATCGGATGTGGCCCGACTGTTGTCTGAGAAAAAAATTGGCGCTGTGATTGTCTCGGAAAGCGGACAAGACGTGCAGGGCATTATTTCAGAACGCGATATTGTGCGCGAACTTGGCCGACGTGGCGAAGCGTGCCTGAAAGACCAGACATCAGCTTTGATGACCAAAAACATCATAAGCTGTACACGCGATGAAACCGCCGATCAGGTGCTTGAGAAAATGACCAAGGGCCGTTTTCGTCACATGCCGGTGGTTGAGAACGACAAAATGGTTGGCTTGATATCGATCGGCGACGTCGTCAAAGCCCGTTTGAGCGAACTATCCATGGAAAAAGACGCGCTCGAAGGCATGATCAAGGGCTTCTGAGCTCAAGCGGTTGAAAGCGAAAGTCTTTCATGTACACATCCCAGTGGAATTGAGGGAGCGTGCGGAATGAGAGTTGGCCTGTATCCGGGAACGTTTGACCCTGTCACTTTGGGGCATCTTGATATCATTCGCCGCGCCACTGCCTTGGTTGACCGGTTGGTCATCGGCGTTGCCATCAATAGGGATAAGGGACCGCTGTTCTCGTTGGACGAACGCGTTGCAATGATTGAGGCGGAATGTGCGTCGATTGCTTCGACGTCAGGCATCGAGATTGTGGCTCATCCGTTTGAGAACCTCTTGATCGATTGCGCCAAAGATGTAGGCGCGTCGATTATCATTCGCGGCCTTCGAGCCGTGGCCGACTTCGAATACGAGTATCAAATGGTCGGCATGAACCGTGCCCTCGACGACAGCATCGAAACCGTGTTCCTGATGGCCGATGCGGAACATCAGGCGATTGCATCGAAATTGGTCAAAGAAATCGCAAGACTTGGCGGCGACGTGTCGCGGTTTGTGCCGGGCGATGTGAAAGCGGCGCTGAGCGAACGCTTCGCAAAATAAAACGGGCAGTCAAAGTTACTGCCCGTTTCAAACTTTCAAAATGTCGGTTCTGGGACTGCTAGGGTCCTCTGGCTGCTTATTTTCCATAAACTGCACGATGTGCGAGCTCGCGTGCGTCACCAGGATAGATGCCCAGATCAAGCGCTGTGTCGAGCGGCAGGCGGCTGATTTCGCGAACGGTGCGGTAGTAGTCAGCGCGTTTTTGCAATTGGTCGAGGAAGTTCATATCAATTCCTTTCGTCTTTCTCGTGTTTGCATGCTTCATTTGGGACCATTGTTAGCGCTAAACAAGTTATATTTCTGCAATGCAGCATTGCGAAAGTTGCAAGGGTCGCTTGAAATAAAAAACGCGCCATAAATGGCGCGTTTTCAATTGGTTATGAAAGGCTGATTACGATAGTTCGCTCATCAATTGTTCCTTGGCTACGGCAAGAAGTTCTTTCATCTTGTCGCGTATCTGCTGCTCCGATGCGAGATCGCCCAAATCGCCAGAGATCTTGCGAAACACATCGTCATCGCCAGCTTCCTCAAAGTCTGCTTTGACGACATCCTTGGCATAATTCGCCGCCGCATCGCCGTCTTGACCCATGAGCCCCGCGGCCCAAAGTCCCAAAAGCTTATTGCGACGAGCTTCCGCCTTGAATTGCATTTCAGCGTCGTGGGCAAACTTGTTTTCGAACGCATTTTCGCGTTCATCGAACGTCGACATTCAGGTCTCCTTAGGTCGATTGGAACGTTTGATACTCATATGCCCTTGATGCTGTCGAACGACAAGAGGCACTGGCTTGCTCGTACGTCTCCTTTGTCCTATAGCGGCGCTTGAGTGGAGCCGCACATCTCCGCATATATCCAGGATAGTCACATGGCACGTCGCAAGAAGCTGTACGAAGGCAAGGCGAAGATACTTTATGAAGGTCCCGAGCCAGGCACATTGGTTCAGTATTTCAAGGACGATGCGACTGCATTCAACGCGCAGAAAAAAGACGTGATTGAAGGGAAGGGCGTGTTGAACAACCGCCTTAGCGAATTCTTCATGAACGGGCTTTCGCAGATTGGCGTGCCGACGCATTTTCTAAAACGCATCAACATGCGCGAGCAGTTGATCCGTTCGGTCGAAATCATTCCATTGGAAGTCATCGTTCGGAACTATGCTGCTGGCACATTGTCCGAACGGCTGGGTTTGGAAGAAGGCACATTACTGCCGCGCCCAATCGTCGAATTCTGTTTGAAGGATGACAATCTGGGCGATCCACTGGTCGCAGAAGAGCACATCATCGCGTTCGGTTGGGCGACTCAACAAGACTTGGACGACATGGTCGCGCTGGCGCTGCGTGTGAACGACTTCATGTCCGGGTGCATGCTGGCTGTCGGCATTCGACTTGTTGATTTCAAAATTGAAATTGGCCGCGTTTGGGAAGGCGACTTCCAGCGTTTGATCGTCGCCGATGAAATCAGCCCAGACAGTTGCCGCCTTTGGGACATCGAAACAGGCAAGAAACTCGACAAGGATGTTTTCCGTCGCGATCTTGGTAACCTCGCGGATGCCTATACCGAAGTCGCCCGCCGCCTCGGTGTATTGCCGACAAATGCAACCCACGCAGTTAAACCAACATTGATCAATTGAAGGCCCAGGAATGAAAGCTCGCGTACACGTCATGCTCAAAAATGGTGTCCTTGACCCGCAAGGCGAAGCTGTTCGCCACGCGCTGGGAACGCTCGGATTTGAAGGAGTGAACAGCGTACGTCAGGGCAAGGTCATTGAGCTGGAGCTGGACGAGACAAACCGAGAAACGGCGGAAGCTCAAGTCACCAAGATGTGCGAAGATCTTCTGGCGAACACGGTTATCGAAAGCTACAACGTAGAGCTGTTGTCATGAAGGCGGCAGTTTTGGTCTTTCCAGGATCAAACTGTGACCGTGATCTTGCTGTTGCTTTCGAAAATGCCGGTTTCCAAGTCGAAATGGTCTGGCACAAAGACACGAACCTGCCAACAGGCGTGGATGTCGTCGGTGTTCCGGGCGGTTTTTCTTACGGCGACTACCTTCGCTGCGGTGCGATTGCCGCCCAGTCTCCTATCATTGCAGGATTGAAATCTCACGTGGAAGCAGGCGGCTACGCCATCGGTATTTGCAACGGATTTCAGGTCCTGACCGAAACCGGGTTGTTGCCAGGTGCTTTGATCCGCAATGCAGGTCTGAAATTCATCTGCAAACCTGTCGATATGACCGTTGAGGAAACGTCCAGTGCATTCAACGCCGGGTACTCGATCGGTCAGAAAATCACGTTCCCCGTCGCGCATCATGACGGCAATTACATCGCGCAAGACGATGTGCTTGATCGGTTGGAAGGTGAAGGTCGCGTTGCGTATCGGTACGTCGATGACGTAAACGGCTCGGCGCGGCGCATTGCAGGCATACTGTCTGAAAACCACCGCGTATTGGGGTTGATGCCCCATCCTGAGCGTTCTGCGGATGAAAAACTGGGCGGCACCGATGGCGCACCGCTGTTTCAATCTTTGGCTAAAATCGGCGTTGCTGCTTGAGCCAAGGCCGCCAACGCCTTAATTTTAAAGAATGAGTGACGAAAACTCGTCCGGCCGCGCAGGCTCAGCTCCGTCCAAATGGCCGGTGCGCGCGTTGATGATCCTTGTGATCTCGGCGGCGGTCGCTGTTGTTTGGGTCACCAATCAGCTTCTAACCGAACGCTTTACCGAAAGCACGCGGTCGCGCGCCGAAGTTCGATTGGCTCTCTACTCAGGTAACGTCTTGAGCGAGCTTCAGAGAAACCAGATTGTGCCGCAGCTTCTGGCACGTGATCCAGCTTTGATCACGGCCTTGAACTCGGGCGACTTCTCTCAGTCTTCCCAGCGGTTGATTTCGTATCGTGAGGAAATCTCAGCTTCGAGCCTTTTGTTGCTCGATGAAGGGGGGCGCGCCGTCGCTGTATCAGACAGGTTCGAGTTGGGTGCGGTTTATCGCACCGAGCCATATTTTATTGAGGCTCTGCGCTCCAATGAAACGGTCTTTACAACGCACGTGAACGCAAATGGGCAGCGTGAATTTTCGTATTCGCGAAAGATCGAAGCAAACGGCGAGTTGATCGGTGTCATCGTCGTTCAATTGAATCTTTTGAAGTTTGAGACCTCGTGGGCTGGATTTAGCGATGCAGTCATCGTCACCGATAGTGAAGGCTTGATTCTGCTTTCGACGGAAGGGTCTTGGCGCGGCATGACCGAAGAGGAAGCCTTGCAAGTTCGGTCGGCCCCGAATGCGATCCAGCGGGCACTTAGGGCAACGGCAGATTGGTCGGCTTCACCGATCGACGCTTATG
>JAPPOI010000096.1:1514-2036 GCA_028818055.1 Boseongicola sp. | reverse complement strand
CCTTTGACACGGTCTTCGTACCACGCAGGCGACGATTTTGCCCGCCTGCGGGCGGCGCGGAATGCCCAGCTGACAAAGGCTTAACCCTCAATCAATCGCGGCGAATGTGACAAAGATCACAGACTGCGGCACCGAATCCCCACGATATTCCACTCGTTTTAAATCAATTCCGAGTGGAGGGATTTTTATGGTGAGGGGAACAATTTCATCATTGTTAATAACCGCGGTGGCCGCTTCAAGCGCTGCCGCGGCTACGTACGATTCGGGGGTACTTGAGTTTGAGACTCAAACCCGACAATCGATGTGGGGCGAGGGCAATGCGACCCGGTTCACAGATACTGAGAAACTAACCGTCAGCGTCGCGGGTTCCGGTGGAATCGATGCGATGGCGGGTGAGGTCAAAACTGAGACCAAACTCACTGCGGGTTGGGTCGCCTGGAACATCTGCAAGACAACGGTCAATATTCTTTGCGGTGATGAACCCACGAAGTACAAAACCGTGACTACTGACACGCGATTTGG
>JAPPOI010000096.1:0-1504 GCA_028818055.1 Boseongicola sp. | reverse complement strand
CGATTTCGTGCCGAGGTTTCTGCAAAATCTGCGGGCGAAATCGGCGCCGAGGTTGGGTATCTGATCGATGGTGGTTCCGTCGGAGCGAAGCTGAAGTTCGAGGCCGAAGCAGAGGTTCCAGATCTGGTCAAAGTCGGCGAGGCGTTCAACCTAAATGGAGACTCAACTTGGCTTGAAGGCCAATTGGATAGCCAAACACCGACTGCAGAAGCTTGGGCAAATACCTATGTGGATGTGGATTTGACAGTGTCGGCGCAAGCTTGCGCCAATGTTCTTGGGATTGGCGGTTGCACTAGCAAAGCCACCGGCAAGATCCTCGACACCGGTGTGGATCGGCAAAGCCTTGTTAAAATCGATCCAAACCAGATCGAATATCTTGACGGTCTGGTGCCTGGACTTGAGTTGACAACACCTTTGCTGAATCAGTCAGCCAGCATGGTTGTGAACCTGTTGCCTGCACCAAGCGCACAGGTAAATTTCCAGGAAAAAGACGCCAACGGTAACAACTCCGGACCGCCCAAAAAGGTTGGTCAAACCTTTGGAATTGGTGTCGAGGGGGCTTCTGCGGACATTCAGGTTCCAATAGCAGCCGATACCGGCACACTCAAAAATGGAAAGGTCGAAATAAACTCGGAAGCTGATTTCATCAACTTGCGCGCCGACCTTGATGCGCTGGTTCCACTGCTTCCTGTTGGTGGGCTGAAAGCGGCGCTTGGTGATTTTGCGTCGCTGTCAATCGACGCTTATGACGTCGACATGGGTCCATCGTTGTCAATGTTCCAGGACCTGACCATGGATGCTGATCTTTGGGTCGATTTCAACTTCGACAAACAGGTCGAAATCGCTGGCAATCTCGTTTCATCCTGGAGCGGATTTTGGGACCAACTTCCGTCCTTCAAAATCTTTGAGACGACGATGTTCAGCCCGATCTACAGTGTCGTTGCTTCTCTGAAGAACGAGACTGGCATGCGTCTTGGTTTTGATCTGACAGCAGAGTTGTTCAAGATCAGTGCCAGTGTCGGATGGAAAGGATTTGATCTTCTCAGCGGTACTCTTGGGCCGCTTCTTTCGAAGACAATTCCATTAACCCCCGACTTCAAGGTCGCGAGCCTGTTCGACGAGACGTTTGCGCTGAAAGGCTTCAACAACATCGTTGGCAAATCGTTCACGGTTGCCACACCTGTTCCCGTGCCAGCAAGTCTTCCGCTGCTGCTGGCTGGACTTGGGGTGCTGGGCTACGCCCGGCGGCGACAAACTCGTTTGTCGTAAATTTTATCAAGCGGTTTTTATGAAGTCAGGCGTCGCGTTCATTCGCGGCGCCTATTTCATTCAGCCGGTGCAAGCGCTTTGACGTAGTCGGCGATCGCATTTCTGTCCTCGGCCGGAAGCTTGGCCATATTCTCGATAACATCAGTCATTTCGCCACCCGCGCTATCGAAATCCGGCGTGAAACCAGTTTCGAGATAGTAGGCATTATCCCTGGCGCTCCCACTGAGCTGCGTCG
>JAPPOI010000324.1 GCA_028818055.1 Boseongicola sp. | reverse complement strand
CGGTATCATCGGATTCTACGCAGATCGACATTCTACGTACAAAGCTGATCCTAGAGGCGCGTAAGAACGGATGGTCGAGGATCGCCATCACGTCTCCGGCAGCTTCATCTGGAAAATCCACGACGGCTTGTAACTTGATTGCGGGTTTGGGGCGGCAACCTGAAGTTCGCGGAATGCTGTTTGACTTTGACTTTCGGCGTCCTGCCATCGCGAAGATGTTCGGAGCAGAGCCGCTGAACAGTTTCTCAGATGTGCTTGAGGATAAAGTCTCGTTCCAGAAACAAGCGCTTCGGCTGCATCCGAACACGTCGTTGTCGGTCACTACGCGTGCGCTGCGCGATCCAGCGAGCATTTTGCATAGGCACCGCACAGCAGAGATTCTTGACGAAATCCAAGCAGACTACCTGCCGGATCTTATGTTGTTTGACCTTCCTCCGGTCCTGGTTTCGGATGAAACCCGCGCGTTTCTGAAGTTGGTGGATGCGGTATTGATCGTTGCATCAGCCGAGGCAACCACGGTCTCTCAGGTCGACGAATGCGAACGCGAAGTGGCCCAATATACCAGCGTCGCTGGTGTGGTCCTCAATAAGTGCAGATTCCTGGAAGACGGATACGGTTACAGCTACTGACTGTCAGTGCAGTGCGTTTGGGCGCTTGATCTATGAGCGCTGATAGTACGCGCGATACCACTCGATAAATTTGGGGATTCCCTCACTGAGTGGGGTCGCGCATCGGTGGCCCGTCAACGCAAACATCTGCTCTGTCTCGCTCTCAGTAGCAAGAACGTCGCCTGCTTGCATGTCCAAGAAGTTCTTCTCGGCGACTTTGCCAAGAGCGCTTTCGATTTCTGAAACGAATTCGATCAGCGTGTCGGGTTGCGATTTTCCAATGTTGACTATGCGATAGGGCGCAACGGGGCTTAGGCTGTCGGTCGTCCCATCTTCAATTGCGTCAGAATGCGAGACCGAAGAAAGCCGCCAGATCGCTTCTACCAAATCGTCGATATAGGTGAAGTCGCGCTTCATCTTGCCATGGTTGTAGATGTCGATTGGGCGATCTTCCAAAATCGCTTTCACGAATTTGAACAATGCCATATCGGGCCGGCCCCAAGGACCATAGACCGTGAAGAACCGGAACATTGTAGTCTGCAGACCATAGAGGTGTGCATAGGAATGCGCCATTGCTTCGTTGGCCTTTTTGGTTGCCGCATAAAACGAAACCTGGTGGTCGGCCTTTGCTGTCTCGACATACGGCAGATCAGTATTCGCGCCGTAGACTGACGACGTAGACGCCAAGAGCATATGGGCTGGAGGATGCGCGCGCGCGGCTTCCAAAAGTTCATAGGTGCCGAGGAGATTTGCGTCGACGTAGCTGCGCGGCGCTTCAATCGAGTACCTTACCCCAGCCTGTGCAGCGAGATGGATGACTACTTGTGGCGCATGCTCTGCCATCAGCTGTTTTAGGAGGCCAGGTTCTTCTATTTTTCCGTGATGAAACAGATAGTTGCTGTTTTTCTCCAAGATGTCGTTTCGAGCGACTTTCAAGGCTGGATCATAGTAGTTCGTCAAAGAGTCGATGCCGATAACGCGCCATCCTTCATCCAACCAGCGCTGGGCAACATGAAATCCGATGAACCCGGCGGAACCGGTTACCAGCGCGGTTTTCACCGGTCACCTCCGGCGATCATACGAAGGTACTGGCCGTAGGCGTTTTTCCCGAGAGGCTCGGCCGCTTCCAGAAGATCGTCGCGCGAGATCCATCCCTGCTCGAAAGCGATTTCCTCTGGTGATCCCGTTTGTAGACCCTGTCGGGCTTCCAATGTTCTGACGAAATTGCCGGCGTCCAAAAGTGAGGCGTGCGTTCCGGTATCAAGCCACGCAAAGCCGCGCCCCATACGTTCGACTTCAAGCGCGCCATCAGCCAAATACATCTCGAGCAACGTCGTGATTTCAAGTTCGCCGCGAGCAGACGGCTTCACTTGCTTGGCTCGTTCGGGCGCGGTGCCGTCCAGAAAATAGAGCCCGGTTACAGCATAATTTGATGG
>JAPPOI010000300.1 GCA_028818055.1 Boseongicola sp. | reverse complement strand
TTTCCAAACTGCTCAACCTGCTCCAAAAGCTTCACGATGCGGCGTGATTCCGAGACGATCAGATCGGTCATCTCAAGATCTTCGCCGCCGAGGTTCATGCTTAACAGCTGTGCGGCACCCGTGATGCCCGCCAACGGATTTTTGATTTCGTGGGCTAGCATTTCGGCCATGCCGATCGCTGACTTGGCGGCAGACTTCACTGACTGCGATCGCCCCAATCGATCCGCCAATCCGCGTGGCTCCATCAGGATCAACACATAGTCAGGCATTCCAACCATGGGTGCGACTTGGATGTTGCAGCTGACCGGTGGCGTCGAGCCCGTACCAACATCCACGTTGTTCATGAAAAGCGACGACTGATCCTGCCGCACGCGTGTGAAAGCATCGTCCAGCGGGCTATCAATAGCGAGGATATCGAAAACCGGCTGCGACCTCACTGATTTCGCACTGGCATTCAGAAAGCTTTCGGCTGCTGGGTTGCTTTCACAAATCTTGTTGTCACCGTCGACCAGAAATCCGGGCACGGGAAGCGACAGCCAGAGATTGCGCTCAAACTCGGTCATGCGGCCAACCTCGGCTGCAACGCATCCGGCAGCACCGAGCGCACGGTATTGGGTTTGGATGTCAGCACTGCCTTACGAAGCTCAGCCGGCGTACCTGATTGGTCCATATACCAACCCAAGTGCTTGCGAATAACCTTGGCGCCCAGATCCTCACCATAAAAAGCAAGCGAGGCTTCGTAGTGATCCAGCACCATTTCGACGAAATGGCGCCCGGTCGGAACGCACGGTGCAGGCCCCCACCCCAATGCATGAGCAATTTCGGCAACGCGCCATGGCGCCCCTTGAATGCCACGGCCAACCATTACGCCGTCGGCTCCGGATAGCTCTAAGGCCTTCCGGGCCGAACGGGCATCAACGATATCGCCATTGGCGATCACTGGAATGGACACCGCATCTTTAACGGCACGGATCGCCGCCCAATTGGCACTCCCTTTGTAGAACTGGCACCGTGTTCGGCCGTGAATTGTCAGCATTTGGATGCCGGCGGCTTCCGCCCGCTTGGCGATGTCCGGTGCGTTCAGACAATCATCATCCCACCCAAGGCGCATTTTCAGCGTCACTGGGACGGTGACCGCATCAACAACCGCTTCGATCAAAGTCAAAGCGTGATCCGGCGTTTTCATAAGTGCTGAGCCGGACAGGCCCCCAGTCACTTTCTTGGCGGGGCATCCCATGTTGATATCGATAATGCGCGCGCCGTTGGCCTCGACCATTTTCGCAGCCTTTGCCATCCACTCGGCATCACGCCCGGCCAATTGCACAGACGTGCTGTCGTCGCCGAGCGCCAGCTCGGCGCGTTCACGAACACCCGGTTTGGCTTGAACCATTTCCTGACTGGCCACCATCTCACTCACAACCAACCCGGCCCCAAAGGACGCGACCAGCCTGCGAAACGGCAGGTCTGTGATCCCGGCCATTGGGGCCAGAAACACTGGAGGGTTCAGATTGATGTCACCAACTGTGACAGACATGCCTATTCCTTGTGCAACACTCTAACGAGCTAAAGTCGTCCCCATGCGCTTTCAAACATCGGAGGGTTAAAAAGACGCAGGAATCAGCATATGCATAATTTTTAGGCAAATGTCGCGTAAAAAGGCGAGGATTGTCAGCACAGCCATCACGACATAGACGTCTGGCATGAGCGAGACGCACAAAAATCGAGTTGCAGCTGTGATCGTTGCCGCCGGCCGTGGCACCCGCGCTGGCGGTGAAATTCCCAAGCAATGGCAACAGGTAGCGGGTCGCCGTGTGATCGATTGGACGCTGGCCGCCTTCCGGACACATCCCGCAATTGATGAAATCGTGGTCGTTGTTCATCCGGACGACGTTGAGCGTCTAGCAGACGAGCAAAATCTCATTGTTGTGCAAGGAGGCGACAGCAGATCGCAATCTGTCTCCAACGGATTACGAGCACTCGAAAAAAATGCGCCAGACGCGGTTTTGATCCACGATGCCGCGCGGGCCTGTGTCTCGTCGCGTGTAATTTCAAATGTGATCGATGCGCTGGACCAGTTTGTCGGCGCAGCACCGGGATTGGCTGTGTCTGATGCGCTCTGGTCTGGTGACGACACCGTGTCAGGTGTGGTCGACCGGTCGGGCCTGTTCCGGGCCCAGACACCACAAGGATTTCGGTTTGCCCAGATCTTGGCCGCTCACCGCAATGCCCCAGAAGACGCGCAAGACGACGTGGCCGTCGCGCGGGCATTTGGCATTGACGTTGCCATAACGAAAGGTGATCCCGACAACATCAAGATCACGGTCCCCGCTGATTTTGAGCGTGCGGAACGCATTTTCAGGAGCCGAGTCCCCATGACTGTTCGTATCGGTAACGGGTATGATGTTCATCGCTTCGGCGATGGCGATCACGTGACGCTATGCGGCGTGGATGTCCCGCATTCCAGATCCCTGCAGGGCCATTCAGACGCCGACGTCGGGATGCATGCGGTGACAGACGCCATCTATGGCGCGCTGGCAGAAGGCGACATCGGCCAACACTTCCCGCCAAGCGACCCGCAGTGGAAGGGCGCCGCAAGCGAAATCTTTTTGCGGCACGCCGTAGAGCTGGCGACCTCAAAGGGATTTGCAATTAGCAACGTAGATTGCACGCTGGTGTGCGAGTTTCCCAAAATAGGGCCGCATGCGAATTCAATGCGCGAAAGGATGGCGGAAATCATGGGACTACCGGCTGATACGGTCAGCGTGAAGGCGACAACCTCTGAACGCCTTGGCTTCACCGGGCGTGAAGAAGGCATTGCCAGTATCGCCACAGTGACTTTGGTGCGAACATGAGACGGATGGCGCTCAGCTTTTTCGGTGCTGGATACCTGCGCCCCGCGCCCGGAACGTGGGGGTCGCTAGCAGCCCTGCCCGTCGCGTACCTTTTGCATCTCCTCGGCGGTCCTGGAGCGATCGCGGTCGCCACCGGTCTGGTTTACGCTGTTGGATTGACGACTATTCGACAAGAGGCTGAAGTTAGCGGCGAGCATGATCCTTCGTGGATAGTCATTGACGAAGTAGTCGGCCAATGGATTGCGCTTTTACCGGTATCGGCTGGTGCTTATGCCGCTGGCGTCGACGTTTTGCGGCTGTGGCCCGGCATTATTGTCGCGTTTCTTTTGTTCCGGCTTTTCGACATCTGGAAGCCTTGGCTTGTCGGCAAAGCTGATGCGCGTGACGACGCGAGCGGCGTAATGTTGGATGATGTCTGGGCCGGACTGTTCGCAGCTGTTGGCGTGTTGGCCTTGGCCTGGCTGGCCCATGTGGGTTTCGTGGCCAACGTTCCGGATCAGCAATGACAGCGGCCGAGCAGCTGCTTAACATGGCCCGCACCAAGGGCTTCATGGTAGCCACAGCTGAAAGCTGCACGGGCGGCATGGTCTCTGCCGCGCTCACCGACATTCCCGGTTCGTCCGACGTGGTGGACCGAGGCTTCGTGACCTACACAAATGAAGCCAAAATGGAGATGCTTGGCGTACGCCCCGAGACATTGGACGCCTACGGGGCAGTTTCGGAAGAAACCGCACGCGAGATGGCGGAAGGCGCGCTGAAGAACAGTCGAGCCGATCTTGCCGTGTCGATCACGGGGATCGCAGGCCCCGGTGGGTCTGACTTCAAGCCCGAAGGCCGTGTTTGTTTTGGTGTTGCAATGGCGGACAAGGGCACGGAAACCGAAACTGTCGAGTTTGGCGCAATCGGGCGGTCTAAAGTTCGCGCAAATTCTGTGCAACACGCCCTGAAAATGCTCATTTCCGCGCTTTCATAGCTTGACTATTTATTAGGCGAGGCGACATTGGTATCGCCTAATTTTTCATCACCTTCAAAATTGCCGAGATTTTAACCACCCAAAACGATGCGTGCCTCTTTTATTTGCGCGCGACAATTCGTTTTTGGCCGCAACCAAAAAATCAGGAGGGACTTATGGTTGGGGCCGATACCGCTTGGATTATCGTAGCGACCGCTTTGGTGCTTTTCATGACATTGCCGGGATTGGCTCTGTTTTACGGAGGGCTTGTCCGGTCGCGTAATGTACTCAGCGTCTTCATGCACTGCTATGCCATCGCGTGTCTTATGAGCGTCGCATGGTTGGCATTTGGATATTCGATTGCCTTTGGTTCTGGCGGATCAGGCATTTGGGGCGGCTTGGACAAGATGTTCTTGTACGGCGTCACCGCCGAAAGCCTATCAGGCACTCTGCCCGAGGTTCTGTTCTTCGCATTCCAGATGACTTTTGCTATCATTACTCCGGCACTGATCGTCGGTGCTTACGTTGAACGTACGAACTTCGCGTTCGTACTGGTCTTCTCTACCCTTTGGATGCTGCTCTGCTACGCACCGGTTGTTCACTGGATCTGGGGCGGCGGCATGCTGTCCGATGGCGGCATCTTCGGCGAGACCGGAGCACGCGACTTTGCAGGCGGTATCGTCGTTCACGAGACTGCAGGCCTGGCAGCTTTGGTGATTGCCTTCATGCTCGGCGCTCGTAAGGACGCTACGAGGCCTCCTCACAATCCTGGCTACGTCATGATTGGTGCGGCCATGCTTTGGGTCGGCTGGTTCGGCTTCAATGGCGGATCGCAATTGGCCGCCGATGGCGGCGCTGCGATGGCGCTGACGGTGACCCACATTTCAGCGGCAACAGCATCGCTGACATGGGCACTTTGGGAGCGCATCAAGTACGGTAAGGCGTCGCTGGTCGGCTTGGTGACCGGTACCATTGCAGGTCTCGCTTCGATCACACCGGCTTCGGGCTTCGTTGGCCCGGTTGAAGCGCTGATCATCGGAGCGATTGCAGGTATCCTGTGTCAGGAGGCCGTAAACGTAATCCGGAACATCCTGAAGATTGACGATACACTGGACGTATTCGCCGTCCACGGTGTCGGCGGCATATTCGGCACAATCATGATCGCCGTATTCGGCGCCGGCGCTTGGGCTGCGCAGCTTGGCTCAATCGTGATCGTCGGTGTCTTTACGATTGTTGTGTCGGTTGTGCTGGTTCTGATCACCAAGGCGATCGTTGGCATGCGCGTTGACGAAGAAACCGAAGTCACAGGCCTTGATCTGGCCCAGCACGGTGAGCGCGCCTACGACCACGCGTCGTAAGTCAGCTTGGCATCAAATTCAGCAGCGCGCCGGGGTCAACCTGGCGCGCTGTTGCGTTATAGAGCGCTTCTTCTCTCTCACCGACCAATGCCTGCCCTTTTCGGCGCAACAAGGCCCACTTTCGATCAAGCGGAATGGACGTCAGCAGATCGTGTTCAGCGTTTACAGTACGACCATCCTTGAACCGAACGCTGACACGACTGGCTGTTTCAGCCACTCTGTCATCAGCAACGACGCTGACACTTTGCCTTAGATTTGAGAGGTACTCGTCAGTCGCCATCGCTGCACTGAAGTTTTGAATATCAGCCGTATTGAGGTCCGAAAGGACCATGGCGGCGGCCTGTCGATACGAAAACTTTGCCGCTAAACCAGTCGATGGCTCCGTGACATTACAAACAGTCATCCATCGGGGATGCGTGGTGATCGCAACCGACTCGACTTCGCCAGCAACGGCTTCAGTGGAGCGCAGAGCCTCAATCATCGCGTGAAGGCCATGGCAACAGGCATGCAGCTTGTGGCTGACGCGTTCCATCGTCCAATCGGACCCAAGGGCATCAAAAGCAGACGTATCCTCGGCGCCGTGGTGCGTTGGACCAAAACCTTGCGGCCCGTCGATGGCGTCGGGGTTCGATACAAAGCCGCGAGACGCCAACCCGGCGGACACGACGCCGCATTCCGCGGCCAGTCCGGCATTCAACGGCTTTCCCATTGTGCCGAACTGAGACTTCAGTCCAGCGGCTTTCGTAGCGGCAACACCCATCGCGTGCTTTGTCTGGTCCTCTGACAAACCATTCAAACGACATACGGCAGCCGTCGCACCCAAGGCTCCTGCCGTTGCAGTCTGATGAAAGCCGATCTGGTAGTGGGCGCGGCCCGACCACACTCCAAGGCGCACGGCCAATTCAGAGCCGATCAGTGCGGCGTCCTGAATGTCTTCGCCGCTTTTGTTGCCCGCGGATGCCATGACCGCCGAACACACAGCGACTGAAGTGTGTCCAATGTGATCGAAGTGGGTGTCATCATAATCCAGTGCGTGACTGATCGTGCCGTTGGTCAACGCGGCGGCGCGGGCTGGAACGTCTTCGCCACCAAAGAGACGCGCGGCCGGTGCACCGCCTTCGTCCAAGGCTTGGGCTCGCATGATCAGCGCAACCGGCTCTTTTGTCCCTGCGATCCCGCACGCCATCCAGTCATAGATCGATTGCCGCATGACCTCGCGCGCTCGATCCCCCGGTTTCGCCGAATGGATGAATTCAGTCAGAGTGTCCGCCAAGCTCATCCGTACAAGTCCTGTGCCCGGCGCTCGAATGCGCGCACGACCCTTTGCATCGCGTCGTTGAAGAACAACGACGCGGTCGACTGCAGGATGCGGTTTCTGAACTCAAAGTCGACGTCGAAGTGAACCAGGCACCCCTGGTCGGCTTCTTCGAACTTCCAATTCGACACCATGTGGCTGAATGGCCCATCCAGATACTCAGTCGATATTTTTCGCTGGGCAGGCCAAAGCCGGACGCGACTGCCGAACTTTTCCCGAAAGACTTTGAAGGAAATGATCAGGTCAGCCAGCATGATTTGGTGGTCGCCTTCATCGGTGACCGAGCGAATCCTTGCAGCAGCAGTCCATGGCAAAAACTCAGGATAAGATGCCACGTCCGCAACAAGATCGTACATTTGTTGTGCCGTATAAGGCAGTGGTCGGGTTTCGGCGTGCTTCGGCATGGTCTTTCGTCTGGCCAGTTGGTCCCCCTTAAGTGTAGAGACGTGTGGCGCAGTCAAGGGGGAATGAGCTTGTGGCAGAGAACTATGTGATCGACGAGATGATCTCGGCCAAGGCCATTGCGGCGCGGATAGAAGAACTGGCTCAAGAAATCCGGAAAGAATTTTCAGAAACCGAGAAACTGATTGTCGTTGGTCTGCTTCGCGGCTCGTTCGTTTTTATTGCCGATCTGGTCCGAGAATTGGACATGAACGTTGAAGTCGACTTTCTTGAAGCGTCTTCCTATGGCGACAGCATGGAAAGCTCACGCGAGGTTCGCATTCTTAAAGACCTTCGAGGCGAAATCGGTGGACGCGATGTTCTGGTTGTCGAAGACATCGTCGACACAGGGTTCACGCTTAGTCATGTCGTTAACCTTTTAAGCTCTCGTGAACCACGAAAGCTGGAAACCATCGCGCTGCTCGACAAACCCACCAGGCGCGAAGTTGAGATTCGCGCGACGTGGACTGGTTTCGAAATCCCGGACGAATTCGTCGTTGGCTATGGGATTGATTACGCCCAAAGGAACCGGAACCTTCCTTTCATCGGTAAGGTTCGCTTCGTTTAAGCAAGACTTCGCCGAATGATGCGACAGTTGAGACACACCACGACATCCGTGGTCATACGCTCGTTCGCATAGGGAAGACATTAACCAATTCGCCACATAATGTTGATCGTGGGCGGGGCACTGACAGGGATGAAATCAGTGCGATTTGCCGTTTGCGCCTTCATTGCACTTACCATTTCGGTTTCCGTCGCCTCGGCGGCATCAACACAAGTGCGTCTTGCCTTCGGCGACGACGGAACGCGCGAAGCGACCGCCCGCACGACCTTCCAGCTTGGTGGCGCAGCTCTCTTCTCTGGCCAAATCGAAATCGGTGTTCTGGAAAACACCGAAAACACCGCGACTTACGCGAGTGCGGGACTGACGTTTGGTCCTGCGAGCGTTGATGTCGGCCGTCCACGTTCGGTTCTGGACATACCAAGACTGGCCATGGGATCCGGCATTGCCCCCAATACTCGCCGTGCCCGGTTCCAGACGCTCGCTGGCGGTGCAGCTCTTGATGGAGAACTGGGTGCTGGTGTGCGGCTTTTGACAGAATCAGGGCCGTTTCGGATTGGCACCTCGATCCACGGACATCGAACAACGGACGAGGCAATAGTCGGTGTTGTTGGAGAGTATTCGTTCGACACCCTGCTCGGGCTTGCTGAAATCACTGTCTATGGCGGCGCAGAAACGGACGGCGCGGAAGAGCGCTATCGGCTTGGTACGGCCTGGACGCGGGGCCGCGCAACGGCATCGGTCGACATATTGAGTGATGGCCAACCCGATGGTGTAAGTGTTTCTCAACTCGCGGTTTCTGTCGACCTAACACAGGCGTTTCGGTTGGGGGTTTCAGGTACGAGGGAAGACACATCGGGCGTGAGCGACCCCACCAACCGTTTGGGCATCGGAGCAGAATTCAGCACTGAGCAAGGTGTTTATCTGAGAGGCGGATTGGACGGAGCCGACAGCGACGACATGGCCTTTGACGTATCAATTGGCTTCGAGTTCTAACGTTTTTGCACCTTTTATGTGCGCAGGACCGCAAGAACCCACGGGATTGTTTGTATCATTTTCCGCAAGGCCTTTTACCATCAACACATCTTATCCAACTGGGAAGGCACAAAATGGCACCCACACGTACGTTTTTCATCGCACTTGTTTTCGCAGCTGCCGGTTCTCTTGCATCTGCAGGCGGACATGACGGCAATCCAGCTGTTAAGGCGCGCAAAGCGCATATGCAGCTCTATGCACACAACTTAGGAATTCTGGGCGGAATGGCCCGTGGCAATATGGAGTATGACGCCGATGCTGCGCAGGCGGCAGCAAGCAACATGGCAGCGCTGTCATCTCTTAACCAGCGTAGCTACTGGGCGCCCGGCACGTCGAACGCCGAATTGGGAGACGAGACAAAAGCGCTCCCGGCCATCTGGGAACAAGGCTCGACGGCTGGACAGATCGGTGGTGAACTTGCCGCTGCTTCCGCGGCACTTGCCGAAGTTGCGGGCAACGGACTTGAAGCACTTGGACCAGCTTTGGGACCTGTGGGTGCCACATGCGGGGCGTGCCACAAGGCATATCGCGTCGCCGATTAACGAGTTGTGGGGCTCTGAAACGGGCCCCATACTAATTCCATGAGACGTTTTTTACTGCTTTTGATTGTGATTGCGGTCGGCGCTGGCGTCGGCTTGTGGATCACCCGCCCCCAAACTATTGAGCCCGAGCGATTTGCAAACCTTTCCGGCGATGCAACGAAGGGCGAGATGGTCTTTTGGGCGGGAGGATGCGCGTCCTGCCATGTCGCACCGGAATCGACCGACAAACTGGTTTTGGCTGGCGGTCAAAGCTTCGTTTCCGACTTTGGCACCTTCAAAGCTCCAAACATTTCGACAGACTCCGCCGGTTTGGGGAATTGGACGCTGCAGAACTTTGCGAACGCAATGCTTGAAGGCACTTCACCTGAGGGTTCGCATTATTACCCGGCGTTTCCTTATGGATCCTATGCCCGGATGACCGACGGCGATGTCGCCGATCTTTGGGCGTTCATGCAGACATTACCGGCCGACGCCACGCCAAGTGAGCCGCACGATCTTGCATTCCCGTTTTCAATTCGGGCCAGTGTCGGCGGTTGGAAGCTCTTGTTCTTTGGCACCGATCCAGTGCTGGACAATCCACCATCTGAACGCGGGCAATATTTGGTCGAAGCACTGGGTCACTGCGCCGAGTGCCACACCCCTCGCAACATTCTTGGGGCACTTGAGACATCGCGTTGGATGGCTGGAGCACCCAATCCGTCAGGCAAAGGCCGGATCCCGGGCCTGACGCCGACGCAGCTCAGTTGGAGCGCCAGTGATATTGCCTACTAT
>JAPPOI010000268.1 GCA_028818055.1 Boseongicola sp. | reverse complement strand
ATGTAGAGATTGAGCTCGGCATCTGACAAAGGGTCGTAGGCCATCCCGAAATACATATAGAGCCAGCTTTCGCTTTCTTCGCGAATGTCAGGCTCTTGTTCCCAGACTTCAGCAAGCATCTCGCCTTCTGTCATTTCAAAACCACCGCCGGCCGCAAGGCCTTGGTAAAAGGCCAGCGACGAATTCAGACCACCCGAAACGTTTTGCTCGACCAGGTCATTTTCTTCGACAAATTTTATCAAAAGCTGGTACCGTTCCGGATTGCTTTCCGGCATGGCTTGCGCCGCCGCTTCAGCGGCTCTTTCAGCATCGCTGTCCAGAAGGGCTGTGCGCGCCGTGACCTCAAGATCGATGATCCGCTTTCCCAACTCACTTTCAAAGAAATCCAGCAATGGTGTGACATCGTCGTCAGCAAGCGCTGCATCAAACTCAGCACGAAACGTCTGAGCCATTCGTTCCGAACTGTAGACAGCGTTTACGATTGGCGCCCAACCGGCAGTTCGATCGGGGAACATCGATGAGCGGATATCTTCTGCCTGCTCGGAACCTTCAATCTGCATGACGCCGATCATTTCGGGCATACCAATTGCCGCAAATAGCCGATCCAGTTCAGCTTCTGTTGCTGCCATCGCCGTTGACGACAAGATCATGAAAGCCGCGACGGCAGAGGAAAAACGATGAAGCATAAGTGCGAAACCTGTTTAGGCGAGTGTGTGGAAGCCTTAGCCCAACTTAGTCGTCTGAATTCAAACGTCCAAGACCGCGGCCGTCGATTTACCGAAAATGGGTTGCGAAGACACTAAGCTTCGACTAATCCGCACGCCCAGACCCTTCGCGGAGAGGTGCCGGAGTGGTCGAACGGGGCGGATTCGAAATCCGTTGTGCCTGCAAGGGTACCCAGGGTTCGAATCCCTGTCTCTCCGCCACTTTCGCTCTTTTTTTCGTCGCAGTGGTGCCTGTTGAACTGACCGAAGCGTTAGCCCGATCTAGATGCTCGTTTCGCAGGCGGCGAGTTTGTTCCAGTCGAACTCTACACCGATGCCGGGTTCTTTGGGTGCCACAGCCATGTGGTCTTCGACGACCAATGGACGGTGGGTGTATTCGTCGATGGGGAAGGAATGCACTTCCAGCCAGCCCGCGTTTGGCTGCGCCGACACCAGACTTACGTGTAACTCCTGCATGCCGTGGCTACAGGCAGGAATACCGTGTTCCTGACCCAACCGAGCCGCCTGAAGCCAACCTGTGATGCCGCCACAGTTCGACGCATCGGGCTGCAAATAGCTGAGCTTGGCGTCCCGGATCGCATACTCAAATTCGTGGATCGTGTGGAGGTTTTCACCCATGGCAAGCGGCATGCCAGTTGCCTCGGCAATTCTGCCAAATCCAGTGTAATCATCCGGAATGGTTGGTTCTTCGAACCATGTGATGTCGTATTTTTCAAACGCCTTTGCAGCTGCAATCGCCTGATCGACGCTCATGGAATAATTGGCGTCCACCATGAATGTTCGGTCAGGCCCAATCAGGTCTCGGACCGCCGCAATTCGGGCAACGTCTTCTTCCAACGTGGGTTGACCGATCTTGATTTTCACGGCGTTGAAGCCGCGATCGAGATACCCCTGAATACTGTCCAAAAGCTTTGGAAGTGGGAAATTCAAGTCAATGCCGCCGGCATAAGCTTTGCATCGATCCGACGCGCCACCGGCGACTTTCACCAATGGCTTTCCCATTGATTTACAACGGAGATCCCAAAGCGCTATATCGACTGCCGAAATCGCAAAAGACGCCACGCCGCCACGTCCGACGTAGTGGATATGCCACTGCATGGAATCGTAAATTGCTTCGACATTCTCAGCGTCTCTGCCCTTAATGAATGGTGCAAGATCGATCGCTGCCATCGTCGCGACAGCACGGCCACCACGTCCCCCGGTGTAGGTATAGCCAGTCCCCTCAGTGCCATCGTCAAGCGTGATGGTGGCTGTAATCAGCTCGAAGTGCGTGTGATCGCCATGTTTGGCGTCAGTCAAAACTTCAGCCAACGGCACGTTGAAATGCCGGATGCGAACATCCTCAATCCTGCTCATCTTCGGACCTTCCCCGGAATCCCCGCGCCACAACAAACTTCTCTGAACTATCCGCCCGGGATGCGGGTGGCTTCACGTTGGCAACACTGTCGAACCGTTGCTTAAGCAACGTTTGCAAGCTGCCTTCGGCGCCGCCTGCAAGCACCTTGGCGACGAAAGTGCCACCCGGCTCTAAAACATCAAATGCAAGTTCGGCTGCAGCTTCGCACAGAGCCACGATCCGCAAATGATCCGTCTGCTTATGACCGGACGCGCTGGCCGCCATATCAGACATCACGACATCTGCCCGACCACCAAGCCATTCCTTTACCTTGTCGTCGGCACCATCTTCTAGAAAATCCAGAACATGGATTTCGGCGCCAGCGATCGGTTCAACCTCTTGCAGATCGATGCCGAGCACGCGACCAACGGCTTTGCCCTGCTTCTCACCCAGCGCGTTCACTCGCTTGACGGCAACCTGGCACCACCCCCCCG
This sequence comes from Boseongicola sp., assembly GCA_028818055.1. Classification (GTDB taxonomy): domain Bacteria; phylum Pseudomonadota; class Alphaproteobacteria; order Rhodobacterales; family Rhodobacteraceae; genus JAPPOI01. The sequence goes on along the minus strand of JAPPOI010000268.1, from coordinate 7,284 downwards.
GAGCGCAGCCCAGATCAACGACCCGAGCTCCAGGCACCAAGAACCGATATTTATCGTCCAATTCCAATATCTTGAATGCGGCGCGGCCACGATAACCTTCGTCCTTTGCCCGCTTCACGTACGGGTCATTTAGCTGCCGCTCGAGCCAACGGGTAGAGCTCAGTTTGCGTCCGCGAGCAGATTTCACTTTGACTTTCAGGTCGCGCCGTCCCCGCCCGCTTGTGCCTTTCGCCATTGGCCGATCTCCTTTCTTTCCGGATAGCGGTGATGCGCCAAACCAGCAAGGATTTCCCGGCTGATAGTTCATAACAGTCGGCCTGCTGTTAGTGTTTCGAACGAAAGGAATCGGGTCATGGCCAGGCCATTGCAGGACAAGGAAGAGGTTGAGGTGCTTTCGCGTGCCGATCTTAGGTCGTGGCTGGAAAACAACCATACCCGTACAAACGGTATCTGGCTGGTGCACCATAAAAAGCTGTCCGGTCACTATTTGCCCATGGGCGACATCGTGGCCGAGTGCTTGGCATTTGGCTGGGTCGATAGCCTTTCCCGGGGCAAGGACGATCTGCGGACCATGCATTGGATCGCCCCACGCAAACACGGTTCAAACTGGTCCGCAGTCAACAAGAGGATCGTGGCGGATCTGGAAGCCACCAATCTTATGACCGAGGCAGGACGCAATGCCATCAATGCTGCAAAAGCCGACGGCAGTTGGTCCCGGTTGGACAGTGTAGAGCGTCTTGAGATTCCGGACGATCTGGCCAACGCGTTCGAAAAGCAGCCCGGGTCACTCTCAAACTGGGATGCATTCCCACGTTCTGTGAAACGCGGTGCTTTGGAAATCCTGATCAATGCAAAGCAACCATCAACCCGCGTTCGCAAAATTGAAGAAATAGTTAGTTGTTCCGCCCGAAACGAAAGGCCTTTCCAATGGCGTTCAGAGTAATCCTCCCCCTTCTATGTTTTTTTGCAGTCGCATCCTGCGCCACACTCAGCGAAGATGCATGCCGCGGTGGCGATTGGACCAACATCGGGTTTCGGGACGGCGCCGAGGGGCGGAGCTTCGACTTTGTCGAAAAACATGCCAAGGCCTGTGCAGAGTTTGGAATTGCGCCAGATGTCAAAAGCTGGTCGTCGGGCCGAACCAAAGGTTTGGCGCTATATTGCACGCCCGAGCGTGCCTATTCTGAAGGCCGCGAGGGCAACCGACTGCGTCCGGTTTGCGAGGGCTACGACCAGCGTCCACTCGAGCATGCAAATATCCGCGGGCTGAATTACCACGACCTTACGCAAGATATCCTTGGCGCTGAAAATCGGCTTTCCGAAATCAGCAGTTTGCTGGCTGCCTTGCCGGATGGAGATCCTGCGCGCGCCGGTCTCGTGTCAGAACGCACTCGGTTGCGGATGCAAATCTTGCGATTGAGAAGCCGCCGCACCGCTTATTTGTGATTGATAGAGCGCGATGGTGCGGGCGGTGGGACTCGAACCCACACGGGCGTACGCCCTTCGGATTTTAAGTCCGATATGTCTACCATTCCATCACGCCCGCACGCGACCGTGCATAAGCGTGCAAATCGTGATGAGCAAGATCAGAGGTCGGTTCCAGGCGCCTCAACCAGATAATTTCTTTCCGGTATCCACGGATTGAGCTTCAACGCCTCCAAAAGCGTCGCTTGCGCCTCGTCTTGGCGCCCCAAACCCATGAGAGTCAAAGCTTTCCCCGAAATTGCTGCAACGTGCCGGGGCGAACGGATGATCGCCTCTTCCAAATCAGTCAAAGCCGTTTCGTAATCTTGCCGCAGGAAGTTGACGAAAGCGCGTTGGTTGTACCCTTCGGCGTAATCCGGGCAATAGGCCACCAGCGCATCGAAAGCCTCGATCGCGGTGTCGAAGTCGTACGTGGCCCGCGCCGCCATGCCACGATCCAGCATCTCTTGGGCCTTGGCGTCAGGTGCAGTCGCCCAAAGAGCCCACAGCTCTTGGCTGATGCGATTTGCCTGTGAATTGTCTGGCAGTGATTGTGCCTCTTTCAAAAGCCGGCCTTCAGCTACAGCGATATCGACGGGTGCTGGACAACCTGCATTTGCTGCGCCTGCGGATAGAATGGAGAAAAAAAGTAGGATGTGTCGCATACACAAATGATGCGGCTCATCCCACCAAAATCAAGTCACGATACCGGCATCCTTGACAGCTTGCATTGCAACATGCGTTGCGGTGTGCGCGACGTGCGGCAAGCTGGAGATACGTTCGCCCAACACTTGACGATACCGAGTGATATCGCGGGTCCGAACTTTCAGCAGATAGTCGAAGGCTCCGGCGATCATGTGGCATTCCTCGATTTCCGGCACTGCCAATGCGGCATCGTTGAAGGCGGACAAAGCTCGCTCGCGTGTATCGCTCAGTTTTACCTCGACAAATGCCACATGGTCCCGCCCCAATCGAACCGGATCAAGCTGAGCTCGATATCCGACAATAACGCCTTCGTCTTCCAGCCGCTTCAATCTTGCCTGAACGGGCGTTTTGGATAGCGACACTCGACGAGAAAGTTCTGCAACAGAGATGCGCGCATCAGCAGATACGATATCCAGAATCCGTCGGTCGATCGCATCAAGATCAAAAGTCGTTTCGCCCATTTTTTTGCCGCCATTTAGTAATTCAGACCACATATACGTTCAATGAAAGCCGCATGAGTGTCAATTACCTGATACGATAGGTTTATGACAAACAATGTATCTTCCAGATTCATCAAACATCCTGATGAAAACTCGGTCGTCGCAAAGCTGATTGAAGAAGCAGCCCTTAGCGCCGAAACGCGTACCGCCATTACGGATCGTGCCGCGGCATTGGTTCGCGATATTCGCGGCAGTGGCGATCCCGGTATGATGGAAGTGTTTCTTGCCGAATATGGGCTTTCGACCGACGAAGGCATCGCACTGATGTGTCTGGCTGAAGCGCTGTTGCGGGTGCCGGATCCGGAAACCATCGACGCACTTATCGAGGACAAGATTGCGCCGTCCGATTGGGGGCAACACCTGGGCCAGTCCAGCTCGTCACTTGTCAATGCGTCGACCTGGGCGTTGCTGCTCACGGGTCGTGTACTGGATGAAACCGGAAACGGCATTGCCGGCGCACTTCGCGGCGCATTGAAACGCCTTGGCGAACCCGTCATCCGTACGGCGGCGAAACAAGCCATGCGCGAAATGGGTCAACAATTCGTCCTTGGCGAAACGATGGAAGACGCGACAAGGCGCGCAACAAAGTTGGAAGCCCAAGGGTACACCTATTCGTACGACATGCTTGGCGAAGCTGCGCTGACCCACGCAGATGCAATGCGCTACTTCCAAGCCTATTCCGATGCGATCATGGCAGCCGGGCGAACCGCATCCGGCGATACAATCGCAAACCGACCTGGCGTCTCGGTCAAGCTCTCGGCCTTGCATCCTCGATACGAAGTTTCGCAACGCGACCGCGTGCTGTCCGAGCTTGTGCCAAGGCTACGTGACCTTGCTCGCCTGGCCGCAGATCAAAATATCGGCCTGAACATCGATGCGGAAGAGGCAGATCGGCTTGAGCTTTCTCTCGATGTTATCGAAGCCGTGCTGCCCGATACACAGTTGGCCGGTTGGGACGGATTTGGCGTTGTGGTTCAAGCGTATGGACTGCGTGCCGCGCCGGTTCTTGATCATCTTTACAAGATCGCAAACGACTTGGACCGCAACCTGATGGTTCGACTGGTTAAAGGCGCGTATTGGGACACCGAGATCAAGCTCGCACAAGTTGAAGGCTTGGATGCATTCCCAGTCTTCACGTCAAAAGCTGCGACCGATGTGTCCTACCTCGCTTGCGCGCGGAAGCTTTTGGACATGACCGACCGGCTATATCCGCAATTTGCCACTCACAATGCGCACAGCGTCGCGGCGATCCTTGAAATGGCCACGAAAGACGTTCCTTTCGAATTTCAACGCCTTCACGGCATGGGCGAACGGCTGCACGAACTGGTAAAGGATCAATCGGGCCACTCTTGCAGGATCTATGCCCCTGTCGGCGCTCACCGCGATCTTTTGGCGTATCTCGTCCGGCGTCTTTTGGAGAATGGTGCCAACTCAAGCTTCGTCCATCAGATTGTAAATGAGGACATTCCACCGGAAGAAGTGGTGAGCGATCCGTTCGATTTGATAGGCGAAGGTCGCGCGCTGAAAACCGGCGCGAAGCTGTACCCTGATCGGCGGAACTCAAAGGGTTGGGATCTCACGGACGAAAGCCAATTGGCGACCTACAACGACGCGCGGGAGGCCTTTAGGGACGCCAACTGGACAGCAATTCCGTCAAATGCGGAAATCGTCGAGGATGTGCAAAAACTGGAGATTAAGTCGCCGTCGATTGTCGATGACACTGTCGGTTTTGTGCAAACTGCAAAACCGATCGACATCGAAAATGCACTCTCAAATGCCACCATATGGGACGTATCCGGGGCGGATCGCGCCAAAGTACTGAACGCCGCCGCCGACGCCTATGAAGGTAACGCTGGCGCACTGTTTGCTTGTCTGGCCAGGGAGGCCGGAAAGACCCCGCAGGACTGCGTAAATGAGCTTCGCGAGGCTGTCGATTTTCTCAGATACTACGCAACCAGAACCGAAAGTTTAAGGGGCGAACCGGTTGGGCTGGTGGCGTGTGTTTCACCCTGGAATTTCCCGCTGGCCATCTTCACCGGTCAAATTGCTGGCGCTCTTGCAGCCGGATGCGGGGTGCTCGCCAAGCCAGCAGAACAGACGCCGTTGGTTGCCGCATTGGCTGTTAAATTGCTCCACGACGCCGGAGTTCCTAAAGCAGTTCTCCAACTTCTTCCCGGGGATGGGCTTTCAGTTGGCGGGCCGCTTACGTCTGACCCGCGTATCAACGCGGTTGCATTTACCGGCTCAACCGAAACTGCCAAGCACATTCGCCGCGCCATGGCCGAGAACCTTGCCCCCGGCGCTCCGTTGATTGCGGAAACCGGTGGGCTGAACGCAATGATCATTGATTCCACGGCTTTGCTTGAGCAAGCGGTCCGCGATGTTATCGCCTCGTCATTCCAATCCGCCGGCCAACGATGCAGTGCACTCAGGTGTGTATATGTCCAGGATGATATTGCCGAAGCATTCAAAGATATGCTGTTCGGCGCGATGGACGAATTGACCGTTGGCAATCCTTGGGACCACGCTACAGACGTGGGGCCTTTAATCGACGCCGAGGCCCAAGAGGCCGTATCGAGTTACTTGCAAAATGCCAATGTATTGCACCAACGCCCGGTTCCAAACACCGGCTATTTCGTGCCGCCAAGCGTTGTCGAGGTTGGCGGCATTGGTGATCTGACTCACGAAGTGTTCGGCCCGGTTCTGCACCTTGCCACCTTTGATCCTGAGGACCTACAGAGCGTCATTTCCGACATAAATTCAAAAGGATACGGTCTAACCTTCGGATTGCACACTCGTATCGATAGCCGCGTTCAAGACATTGTTGAAGCGGTCGATGTTGGCAACGTTTATGTAAACCGTAACCAAATTGGTGCGGTCGTCGGGACGCAGCCGTTTGGTGGCGAGGGGCTATCCGGCACGGGTCCAAAAGCAGGTGGACCATTCTACGTCGACCGCTTCCGCACCGAAACGGGAACAGACCATGTCTCACCACGTGATATGCCGGGCCCCACCGGCGAAACCAACCGCCTGACCCTGTCGCCGCGCAACCCCATTCTGTGCCTTGGCCCCGGCGTTGAGGAAGCAAATGCACAAGCTGAGGCCGTGATGGCCCTTGGTGGTGAGGCCGCGACGGCGCCAGATTTGAGACCACTAGACGTTGCAACGCACGCTGGGATTTCGGGTGCTATCTGGTGGGGCTCAGCAGAGGATGCACGTGCGTACGCAAAAGCCCTTGCATCCCGCGAAGGCCCAATTCTTCCCTTGATCACCGGAGCACCGCGATTAAGCGAGGTACATCATGAACGGCATCTTTGCGTCGATACCACTGCCTCTGGCGGGAATGCAGCGCTGCTGGCCGAAGCGGCGTCTTGATCTTTGACGTGAAACCGGGTCGTTTGGCCCCATGTTTCCAATCCGTGACCATAACCCGTCTCGCCGTACACCGTTCGTCACTTGGGGCCTGATGGCCATCAACATTGCCGTGTTCCTCGGGTATTTCTCGCTGTTTTCAGACCCGCGTGCCTTGGGTGAATTTTTCTCCAACTGGGGGCTGGTTCCAGCAGTCGCCAGTCCCGAGACTTTCGTGACATCCATGTTTCTTCATGGCGGCATCATGCACCTGATTGGTAACATGCTGTTTTTGTGGGTTTTTGGCGACAACATGGAAGACGCGATGGGCCACGGCGGCTTCCTTGGTTTCTATCTTGTCAGCGGGCTGGTTGCCGCGACAGCACAGTTTGGGGCCGACCCGTCCAGTACCGTTCCCATGGTCGGAGCTTCAGGAGCGATTGCAGGTGTGATGGGGGGATACCTTCTGCTTTACCCGAAAGCGCGGGTCGACATACTGATTATCCTGATCATTATCTTCCGCATTATTCCAGTACCGGCCTGGATCGTACTGGGCGCTTGGTTTGGCATTCAGATCGTACAAGGTTCTGTTACTCCCACCGACCAAGGCGGCGTCGCCTATTGGGCGCACGCCGGCGGCTTTGTCGCGGGGCTGGTCATGACCGCGCCGATTTGGATCAGGCGCGGTGGAATTGATTTCTGGGAACGCACCGACGGGCATCCGCCACATCCGGAAACGCAATATAGGTGGGCAAAAACGGCAATCCCGCCCGTAAGACCACGCCGCTAAGTGTGCGTCGTCGATGCTGAAAACAGGTGGATAACCAGAATGCCGCCAATGATCATGGCTAGTCCAAGGATCGCAGGCACATCCAGTTTTTGGCTGAAGACGAAGTATCCGATCAGTGCGATAAACACGATCCCAAGGCCTGACCAGATTGCGTAAACCAGACCAACGGGCATCACGGACAGCGTCAGCGACAAGAAGTAAAACGCAACTGCATAGCCGACAACGACAATCGCCGAAGGACCAATCCGAGTGAATTGATGGCTGGCCTGAAGCGCGGTTGTTCCGATCGTTTCAGCCAGCACAGCAAGGATAAGATAAACATAGTGGATTGGCATTCAGGTGATGTCCTTCATCTAAACCGGCAAGGCCGTCGTTGATTTGATCTCTTCCATAACGAAACTTGCCGAAACGTCCGACATTTCGACCATTCGAATTAACCTTTGATAAAGCGCGTCATAGTCAGCCATATCAGCC
>JAPPOI010000085.1 GCA_028818055.1 Boseongicola sp. | reverse complement strand
CTCGTCCGATTTGGTCACGCCGAAGAACTTGTCCACGGCTTCATCGCTGCCGAATAATGGCTTGTACCAGATCATGCCCGCGAAAATCGCTCCGACGGCCAAAACGCCGAGCGGCGCCAGCATTGTGACGGGGCTTTCGTGTGCATGTTCATGCGTGTGGTGATCACCGCGTGGCTCGCCGTAGAAGGTCATGAACATCAGTCGCCAGCTATAAAAGCTCGTGAACAGCGCAGCGATGACCAACATCCAGAACGCCATCATCGAAACCCCAGTTCCACCGGCGAAAGCACTTTCGATGATCGCATCCTTGGATACGAAGCCAGCAAACCCGACCGGGAAGCCGATATAGAGAAGCGGAATGCCCACGCCCGTAATAGCCAGCGTGCCGATCATCATTGCCCAGAAGGTATAGGGTAGTTTATGACGCAGACCGCCATAGTTCCGCATGTCTTGCTCGTGGTGCATGCCGTGGATGACGGAGCCAGCGCCGAGGAACAACATCGCCTTGAAGAAAGCGTGTGTAAGCAGGTGGAACATCGCGACCGAATACACGCCGACGCCTGCGGCAACGAACATGTAACCAAGCTGCGAACATGTCGAATAGGCGATGACACGCTTGATGTCGTTCTGAACAAGCCCAACGGTCGCAGCAAAGAATGCTGTAATTGCGCCAATGACCACGATGAAGCTCTGTGTCCAATCTGCAAACTCTATCAAAGGCGACATGCGGCAGACTAGGAAAACACCCGCCGTCACCATGGTTGCCGCGTGGATCAGCGCCGAAACAGGTGTCGGACCTTCCATCGCATCTGGAAGCCATGTGTGTAGGATGAACTGGGCTGACTTGCCCATAGCACCCACAAACAGCAGAAAGCTCACCAGTTCGATAGCGTTGAACGAACTCCACAGGAAGTTGATTTCGGTCTCTGCCAGCTCCGGCGCAGCTGCAAAGATATCGTCGAAGTTGATGCTATCGACGAGGAAGAAGATCGCGAAAATCCCTAAAGCGAAGCCAAAGTCACCGACCCGGTTTACAACGAACGCCTTGATCGCGGCAGCATTGGCCGAAGGCTTGCGGAAGTAGAATCCAATCAGAAGATAGGACGCTAGGCCAACACCTTCCCAACCGAAGAACATCTGCACAAGATTGTCGGCTGTAACCAGCATCAACATGGCAAATGTGAACAAGCTCAAGTAGGCGAAAAAGCGTGGCCGATAGCTTTCTTTTTCTTCGTCAAAGTTGTCGTCGTGCGCCATGTAACCGAACGAATACAGGTGCACGAGCGCCGAAACCGTGGTGATCACGATCAACATTATTGCGGTCAGACGGTCGAGCCGGATAGCCCAATCCGTGGCAAGTGACCCACTTTCGATCCAACGCAAGATCTGAATTTGCTGGGTTTCTCCGTTGAACGTCAGGAAGACAATCCAACTGAGTAGCGCCGATAGGAACAACAGGCCTGTCGCTGTCCACTGCGCGGCTGGCTCGCCGATGATCCGCCACCCGAAGCCGCAAATTATCGCACCGATCAGCGGGGCAAAGAGGATGATCGTTTCCATATTCTCTTAGCCTTTCATCACGTTGACGTCTTCGACGTCGATGGTGCCACGATTTCGGAAGAAGCAGACCAAAATGGCCAAGCCGATGGCCGCTTCAGCGGCAGCGACCGTCAGAACGAACAGCGTGAAAACCTGACCAGTCAGGTCTGCCAGATACGCCGAGAAGGCAACCAGATTGATGTTCACGGCCAAGAGCATCAGTTCGATGGACATCAGCAAGATGATGACGTTTTTCCTGTTCAGGAAAATCCCGAAGATGCCTATGACGAACAACGTCGCCGCTACGGTCAGATAGTGTTCCAGTCCGATCATTGGTCCCTCTCGAACGGATGTTTTTCGCCGAGCAGCTCTGGGTAAACCGCTGCACAAGCGCAGGGTTCAGCCTGAAACTCGGCAAGTTCAATGTCGCGACCGACGTTCTTCAAAGCGTCGTGCAGCCGCTGAAAACTAAATAGTGCTGGACTAACCGACATTTGCGTCTCGATAATCTCGATCACGTCGTCGGTGCGATCAAACGGTGGGCGCTCGCGCATGTGCTCTTCGCGTGCACGTGTCCGCAAGAACTCGCCGGTCTTGCAATCGGCGATCACGATGTCCGTGAAGACACCTTCCTGACTCCACCATTCTCCATAGCCCACACGACCCCCGCCAAAGTCGCGGTGACCGGCCTCTCCACCATGACTGATGTGGGTCGTGCGCTCGCATTCGGCCAATGTCAGAGCCGAGACCTGACCGGCCGCGCACAGCAATGCTATTGAGAGGATGATGCGGATCATCGTAGCCCCCCACATGCTTTGGCGGCCAAAATCGCTTCGGCAGAACCAAGCAACAAACGCTCTAACTCAGGCTTGTCGTTTCGTGGGCCTTCGTGTTCCGCGATTGTCCCCAACGCCAGAGGCGCGCAGGTGATAAGGTAAACCGTGTATTCGGTCGCCCCATCCAGTTCTTTTGACGTCGTAATCTCAATCTTACCGTCGTCGCGGCGCCACGCGTTCAGAAGATCGTAAACGGCCGGGTCACCAGGAACCGTAACGCCTTCCACGTCGTTTGACGCCAGCACAACATTGCTCGCAATAGCAGATGCCGCCGGAGACCCAGCAAGGCCCAGCGCTACCACGAGTGTTGATATGCCGGTGAACGCAGTCACGCGATTATAGCCCCTGCCCTGGTTTGACGTCTTTCAGTTCCATTGCAGCAGCGGGATCGCGATACATTTGCTCAAGAATATCCTGCCGCTTGATGTCTTGGCGGTGCCGCAGTGTCAGAACGATCGCACCGATCATCGCGACTAGAAGGATCAGACCAGCCAGCTGGAACAGCAGGAAATACTGGTCATAAAGGATACGACCCAATGCGTCCGTGTTGTGCTCACCGCCGCCTGCAATCGCATCCGGACTTTGAGCCAGCGCGACACCATCGACGGTCGTCCACACGCCAAAGGCCATGGCCAACTGCATCAGGATGACGACGCCGATCAAAAGCCCAAGCGGCAAATACTTCGCCATCTCCGCCTTTAGTTCGGCAAAATCGACATCCAGCATCATAACAACAAACAAGAAAAGCACTGCCACGGCGCCGACGTAGACGATGATCAAAAGCATCGCGACGAATTCAGCGCCAAGCAGAACAAAAAGACCTGCCGCGGACAGGAATGACAGGATCAGCCAAAGCACGGAGTGGACCGGGTTGCGGCTGACTACGGTAAGTAGCCCGCCAGCGATGCACGACAGTGCAAACAGGTAAAAGGCTAGGATCTGAGGTGTCATGTGTCCTCCTCGTCGCTCGCGTCCATAACGGACCCGGCAAGTTCCATTGCCTTGGTCATGGCCGGGACACCCCCGAACACACCCATCATGGCAATGGTTTCAGCAATTTCTTGTTTTGTTGCACCGGCTTCCAGTGCGTGGCGTACGGTGAGCCGGATTTGCGCTTCGGCCTGCGCGCCCAGCATTGTCAGGGCGCCCAACGTAAGCAAAAGCTTGGTTTTCGCATCCAGTCCTTCAGGATTGAATGTTTTGCCCATGACAGTTTCCATCATGTCCTTGGGCATGGTCGGCCACAACGCCTCAAACCCTTTCGGCGTGAACGACTCAAGCGCAGGGTTCATGGCTTTCGCCATCTCCTGGCCCATCGCCATCATCGCTTCAAATGGGTTCTTCTGATCGGTCATCTGTACGGCGCATCCAATTCGAGGTTGCGCGCGATCTCGGCTTCCCAGCGCTCACCGTTTTCGAGAAGTTTTTCTTTGGTGTAGAAAAGCTCTTCGCGGGTTTCCGTCGAAAACTCGAAGTTTGGACCTTCGACGATGGCATCAACCGGACAGGCTTCCTGACAGAAGCCGCAGTAAATACACTTCGTCATATCAATGTCGTAGCGTGTCGTTCTGCGTGAACCGTCCTCGCGAGGCTCAGCATCAATGGTAATCGCCTGCGCTGGGCAAACAGCTTCGCATAGTTTGCACGCAATACAGCGTTCTTCCCCGTTCGGATATCGACGCAAAGCATGTTCACCGCGGAAACGCGGGCTGAGCGGACCTTTTTCGTGTGGATAGTTCACGGTGGCCTTCGGATTGAAGAAATACTTCATGCCCAAGCCAAAACCTTTGAGGAAATCCATCAAAAGGAAGTACTTACCTGCGCGGTTCCAATCGATATTGGCCATCTACCAGCTCCTAAAACTTCCCTGAATTATTCCAGGTCGCTTGGGAACCAACCATTTCGGCGGCATCCAAGCGTTCGACATCAAATCTGTTTTCAAGACGGTGCAAGTCCGCCCGAAAGCACAAAGCAACTTCCCAATCGATCCGCATATCATGCAGTCTCCTGCGCTGAGGCTTTGGCAAGCTGTTGCTCGCGCATCGCGACAATTTCGGACGCTTCGCGGTCCTGTTCTTTGTCGTGGTCGCTCCACTTACGCACATAGTCCGTCTGTAACGCGCGGTTCCAGCGATGCGCTGACGGTCCTTTGCGCACTTCGTAGTAAAGATACACGCGTTGATTTGGGACCTTCCCCCGCACGCGCGGGCGATGCCCTTTTTCAGCCGGATCGCCGATGGGCATTTCCTTGTCGCGCGGCATCTCGGGCAGCATAACGCAGTCCAGTACATCGAAACCGCAACCATGCTTCCAATAGCCGTACACCAGTTCTGGACCGAACTGGTAAAACCCATGTGCAAACCAGTTGTTGGCGGGCACGCAACTTGCCAGCACACCGTTCGGTGCAAGCAAAACGTTCAGATTGTCCATGCAGCGGGCAACGTCAAATATATGCTCTGTTGTGCCGCCATCGAAGATCAGATCGAACTTTCCAGCCCAATCTTCAGGCACCACATCGTTCAAATCATGAAGTAGTGTGGCGCCTTCAAAGTCTGACAAGTCCAAAGCCTGCACTTCTTTCGCCCCAAGCGCCTCGAAGAAGGGCTCGGCGTATCCATCCGATTGGGTGATATCGTCGAAATCCAGATCGAATCCGGCCTTTTCCAGCTCTTTCTCCAAGGCGGGAACAAGTTTGTCCTTCACCTGCATGCGGTGCCGCCCAAGCATCAGCACAGAACCCGAAACACCATGCCGGGCGGCATGGTGGATCAGTTTCTTCGCGCTTGAATAATCGACACCCATTTCGCGGTCAGCCTCCGATCATCCAACGCGCATAAGCGCCGCCGAAAAGCTCGAACTTGGCAAAGAATGCTACCAGCACGACCCAGATCAGGCTGAATGGCAGGAACCACTTCCATCCCAACCGCATCAGCTGGTCATAGCGATAGCGTGGGACGATCGCCTTCACCATTGCGAAGAGGAAGAAGAAGAAGCCCATCTTCGCGATCATCCACAGTGGGCTGTCCGGCAGGAACGGCACTGGTGACAACCAGCCACCGAAGAACAGCAGCGTGGTCAAGGCGCACATCAGGAAGATGGCAATGTATTCACCGGCCATGAACAAAAGGAATGGCGTGGACGAGTATTCCACCTGGTAGCCCGCAACCAATTCAGATTCCGCTTCGGGCAAATCAAACGGCGGGCGGTTGGTTTCAGCCAATGCCGAGATGAAGAAAAGGAATACCATCGGGAAATGCGGCAACCAGTACCAGCTGAAGAAGCCATAATCGCCGTCTTGCGCGCGAACGATGTCACCAAAGTTCATCGATCCCGTCGACAAGATCACGCCGATGATAATGAGACCGATCGAAACTTCGTACGAAATCATCTGTGCCGCCGAGCGAAGCGAGCCAAGGAACGGATACTTCGAGTTCGAAGCCCAGCCGCCCATGATCACGCCATAAACTTCAAGCGAAGAGATCGCGAAAACGAACAGGATGGCGACGTTGATATCGCTCAGAACGATGTTGTCCGAAAATGGGATCACTGCCCATGCGAGCATCGCCAGAGCGAACGACACAAGAGGCGCGATAAGAAACACCGCCCTGTCCGCGCCGGCGGGAATGACAATTTCCTTCAAAACCAGCTTCAGCATGTCGGCAAGCGACTGCAGAAGCCCCCAAGGGCCAACCACGTTTGGGCCGCGCCGCATCTGCACTGCCGCCCAGATTTTCCGGTCCGCGTAAAGAATGAAGTAGGCCGACAAAAGCAGGAAGATTGCCATCAGCAGGCACTGCGCCGCCACGATCAAGACGATCCCCAGCGGTGTGGTCAGAAACTCAGCCATTAGTCCCCACTTTTTAGGTTCCCTGTGGTGGCGATTTCGCCGCCTTCTCTAAACACAATCTTGCCCCGAAGTGCCAGCCCTTAAGGGCTTATTCTGCAGCAAGTTTACCTGTTTTCCGGTTCTGTGCGTTGGTTTGCAGCTCGCCCATCAAAGGTGACGCACGCAAGATCGGATTTGTCAGGTAATGATCAGTCACTGATTGACCGAATTCACCCGAACCTTCCCCGCCTGCCTCAACAGGATGCCACTCGTTTTCCGGCACGGTATCGATCGCTGCGAGATGCGGAACGTCTTCGACCAACTTGCTGCGCAACTGCGCCAGACTGTCATAAGGAAGAGTTGCACCCAACTCGGCAGACAAGGCGCGCAGGATCGCCCAGTTTTCTTTGGCTTCACCGGGTGGGAACCCAGCGCGCATTGCGAGCTGGGGGCGGCCTTCGGTGTTGACGAACAGGCCATTTTCCTCGGTCCAGGCAGCAGCTGGCAAGATGATATCGGCACGGTGTGCGCCGCGGTCGCCATGGCTGCCCTGGTAGATCACGGTTGGGCCTGCAGGAACGTCGATCTCATCTGCGCCAAGGTTGTAGACAACGGCTGCGCCGTCCAGCGCGCCTTCAACGCCACCGTTGGCGATAGCTCCGACGTCCAATGCTCCAACGCGGCTGGCCGCTGTGTGGAGAACCATGAATTTGGATTGCGTGGCTTCGGCGTAGCGCATCGCATCTGCCAAAACGCCTTTGCCACCACCAGAGGTCAAAGCGCCCTGCCCGACGATTACGATAGTATCCTTGCCGTGCGCGCTCTCCGGGTTCATGTCAAAGAGCTGACGCAGCGCGTCACGTCCGGTCCCAAGGTGAGCATAATCGTAAGTCAGATCAACGGCTTCACCGACAAGACCAATGTTGGCGCCAGCCAGCCATGCTTTGCGGATGCGGGCATTCAGAACCGGGGCCTCACTGCGCGGATTGGTTCCGATCAACATGATAGCCTTGGCGCTATCGATATCTTCAATCGATGCCGTTCCGGCATAGGCCGAACGGTTACCAGCAGGAAGCTTTGCGCCGTTCAGACGACATTCGACGACGCCTTCCTGGCCTTCTACAAGCTCTTTCAGTGCATAGACGGCCTCAACAGGTGCGAGATCACCAACGAGTCCGGCAACTTTGCCGGACTTCATTGCCGAAGCAGCAGCAGAAAGCGCTTCCCCCCAACTTGCCGGACGAAGCTTCCCGTTCTCACGGATATACGGTTTATCAAGCCGCTGGCGGCGAAGGCCGTCCCAAGCAAAACGCGATTTGTCGGACAGCCACTCTTCGTTCACCCCGTCATGGTTCCGCGGCATGATCCTCATCACCTCACGGCCTTTGGTATCGACCCGAATACTGGAACCGAGAGCATCCATCGCATCAATGGATTCCGTCTTTGTCAGCTCCCACGGCCGTGCTGTAAAGGCATATGGCTTCGAAGTCAGAGCACCGACAGGGCACAGGTCAACGATGTTACCCTGCATTTCGCTGTCGAGCGTTTGGCCAAGATAACTGGTGATTTCTGCGTCTTCGCCGCGGCCCGTCTGGCCCAGCTCTGGCATCCCGGCAACCTCGGTGATGAAGCGGACGCATCGCGTACAAGAAATGCAGCGCGTCATTGCGGTGCCAACCAGTGGGCCAAGGTCCATATTGTCGACGGCGCGCTTTGGCTCGCGGAAACGGCTGAAGTCAACGCCATAGGCCATAGCCTGATCCTGAAGGTCGCACTCACCTCCCTGGTCGCAAATTGGGCAATCCAGAGGGTGGTTGATCAGGAGAAACTCCATCACGCCTTCGCGGGCTTTCTTGACCATCGGTGACGTCGTTTTGACGACCGGAGGTTGGCCCTCCGGACCTGGTCGCAGATCACGTACCTGCATTGCACATGAGGCTGCCGGCTTCGGGGGCCCGCCCACTACTTCCACCAGACACATGCGACAGTTTCCAGCGATGGATAACCGCTCGTGATAGCAGAAACGTGGGATTTCAATTCCGGCTTGCTCACAAGCCTGAATAAGCGTCAACGCGGGATCAACTTCGACTTCAATGTCATCGATGATGATCTTTCTGAGCTCGGACATTTGGCTAGCGTTCCCTCAGGTTTCGCCGCCATTGACCCGACGGCGTTTAATTCGCGCGCAACAGTCGACCAGCCGCGCTGCCCTTGGCTATTTCTTCACGCCCGACAGTGCAATAGCCTTCCGGGTTTTCTGGGGATGCACCACGTTTTTTTAGGTCTGCCCGAATACGGACACGCAGCTTCTCTTTTTCCGCCCGGTTTTTGGTCAACTCTTCGATCTGAGCATCCGAATAGCCTGACTTTCGGGCAAATTTCTCGAGTGCTTTGAGATAGTTATACGCACGAAGCCACCGCGGACTGAGGTCATCACAGTTTTTTCGAAGCTCATCGGCCAAGCCGAGTGTATAGAATCCGTTCACAACTGTCGGATTTTCGTGCAGCGGTTGCATGGCCACCGAAGGCGATGCGATCGATACCGCAAGACATGCGGTCAACAAAATACGTTTCATGGGCCTGTTTTTCACTCTTGCCAACTTTTTTACCGGGCAGCCCGCACGTTGCCTCCGGTAGAATATATGGCTCGAGTGATCGAATGTTGAGATTTCTCACGCCAAGAGCGCGAAATTGCGCTGTAACTGTAACACTTCGTGAGACGTATCAGGTAGGCGTCTGAGCTTTTTCAGCGATTCCAAGCACGTGGTCGATCCACGGACACGCAACAAATGAAATAAATGGAACTGTGAACGCCGTCGATATCAGGATTTCTAGCCAAAGTGGCAGATCTACGCCCACCCATTGCAAGCCATAACTCATGCAAAGGGCGCAGGGGTATACGCAGGCCCAGATCAGAATGTTTTGCAGGAGTAATTGGATGGAATTCATTCACTCACCTTTCCCCCAAGGGAAAGGATTAAACCATCCCGCCGTTTCAGCGAAGTTGAATCAAGATTGTTGGTTAACCAAAAACAAAGAAGAGGATTTCCCGAACAACCGGTAACATGATCACTCCCAACATCACGGCGACTGCAACGATCGCGGGCGCGTTGTTCCAAGAGAAAAGATCGTGAGTCTTTTGAGGGGGCTCTGTCGAACCGCACGAGGGACAGGTATGGTTTTCATACGGCCTCGCACCGCAGAACGGACAATAGTTGGGTGTGCGGCGTCTTGAAAACGGCAAACTAGCGGCGCCGCTCCCGTAACGGATGAACACCACGGCTGGCCTTTCGAGCAAATGCTCCGAACATCAACAAGCCAACTCCGGCAAGCGCGATCATCGGGACCCAGGCCCATAGCGGAATCATTTCAGCACGAACCGCGAGAAACGCGCCCCACAAAGGTACGCCGACAACACCAGCGGTGATTAAGGCCGCGATCAAACTCAAAAAACCGTCCCAAATTCGGATCACGCCGCACCCTCTCCGCAAGCCCTGGAACGCCAAAGCCGCGCGTCTTCAATACCGTCCCAGCCAAAGGCATGTGCCGAATTTCCGTGCGACTTCAGGTGTTCTAACCGCTGGAGTGCCTCTTCCAGCGTTGGCTGATGCCCTTCTTCGACCCACCACATCACAAAGTGCATTTCACCCAGAAC
>JAPPOI010000064.1 GCA_028818055.1 Boseongicola sp. | reverse complement strand
TGTTGTGCCACGTGCACGGGGCGGGATCACCAGTTGGGAAAACGTCGTTGCCGCCTGTTCGCGTTGCAACCTGCGAAAGGGTTCCAAATCACTTTCACAAGTCGGCATGACGCTTCGGCGATCTCCGCGCCAGCCTGCCGCCGAAGAACTTCGCAACCAGGGCCGTAAGTTTCCACCAAATCACCTGCACGCAACTTGGACAGACTTCCTTTACTGGGATGCGGAACTTGAAGCGTAAGTGCTGAAGACTGCGCGTTTAAGACTTCGGCCGTTTACGTCTGAAGACTTCCCGGACTATCGCCGATTGATGCGGGACAAGCTGGCAACTCGCGATTATCCGGCACCGCTTTCGGACGCTCGGATTGCCAGAAAATTTGACCGTCAGATGAAATGCGAAGTCGAGTTGGGCATAGCGCGGCAATATGTGGAAAATCTCGAAGGTGAGTTTCTTGGATATTGTGGTCTCAACCCTGTCGATGACATCCCGGAAATCGGAGATCATGTGGACATCGGCTGGCGGTTTTTTCCAGCAGCTTGGGGGCAGGGGTTTGCGACTGAAGCGGCCTTGGCCATATTGACTCAGCTGGCACCCAACATCCCCTACGAAGTCGTCTACGCTTATACCGCACCTGACAATTTGGCTTCGCAGGCAGTGATGGCTCGCCTTGGCCTCAATCGACGCCCCGAACTCGATTTTATCATTCGATCAGGTGACGAGGCAGGGTGGCACGGGTTGGTATGGGAAGCTAAGCTGCCTTTCAGACCAGCGAGGTAAGCAACATGAGTGACACCTTCTTTAAACCGGTTTCGGGCTTTGATCTTCCACGGTTCGCGGGCGTTCCAACGTTCATGCGATTGCCGCACGTTGATAAAGCCCATGATCGATACGGTGACATCGACATTGGCCTTGTCGGCGCCCCATGGGACGCAGGAACAACCAATCGCCCGGGGCCGCGTCACGGCCCGCGGCAGTTACGGGATGCTTCCACAATGATCCGGGCCGAACACCCGGTCACCCGGGTTCGGCCATTTGAAGCTACGAACATGGCTGATCTGGGCGATATTGGCCCCAATCCAGCGAGCTTGGATGATAGCCTAAAGAGATTCACTGAATACTTTCAGAGTCTTAAAGGCGACGGCATCAGGCCCTTAATGGTGGGAGGCGATCATCTCTGTACGTTGCCTGCGCTTCGCGGAGTTGCCGCGGATGGCCCACTGGGGATGATCCATTTCGACAGCCACACGGATCTCTATCACAGTTATTTCGATGGTCAGATGTACACCCATGGAACTCCGTTTCGCCGGGCGATTGAAGAGGGTTTGCTCGATCCAAAACGTGTTGTGCAAATCGGCATTCGTGGCACGATGTACGATAGTGAAGACATAGACTTCGCTGCTGGTGTCGGCGTGCGGATCATTCGGATCGAGGAGTTGTTTCGGCGCGGCACTGAAGATGTCATGGCCGAGGCGCGCGAAATTGTTGGCGACCAGCCCATCTACGTCAGTTACGACATCGACTTCGTCGATCCAGCCTTTGCCCCGGGTACTGGAACACCAGAAGTCGGTGGCCCTAACAGTTTCCAGGCGATCGAAGTATGCCGTCACTTATATGGGCTGAATATCTTGGGAGCGGATCTGGTAGAGGTCTCGCCGCCCTTTGATCAGACTGGCGGCACTGCGTTTCTTGGAGCGTCGATCATATTCGAACTGCTGTGCGCAATGACAGCATCACGCTGAGCAGCTTGCCCCTCCTAGTACGCAAAACTTGGCACAATGCGGGTGATTGAGATGGACTGGCCGCTCAGCCTCTTCCAGAGTTTCGCCTAACTCGAATTCCGCGTCATAAGGCAAAAGCGTGCAAGCCAAAACAGCCGGACGCTCTGCCCCCTTGCGCTTGATGACCATACGTGACGATGAACACATCACTTCATCAGGTGACTTGTTCAAGATGCCCCAACAGGCGGTTGTGATCTCTGGAACGTCGACGGTTTCATCCATTTCGGGAAATAACACCGTCATACCGGGATTTTGCGCATCGATATCGAAGTTATTGCTCGCGTAAAGGTCCGCATAACCAAGCCGGGCGTCGCTTTCGGCTTCGCCCCAAATGGTTCTACCAGCCACCGCCATTTTGATCCCGTTGTCGCGCAGCCACCGCATACCGTCCAAAGTCTTCTCAAAACTTCCGTCGCCTCGCTCGGTATCGTGATGCTCTGCGGACCAGTGATCGACTGAAATTCTAAGAGTCAGTTTATTGCCGAAGTCAGACGCCAGTTCGACCAAGCCACGCTGTACCGATTTCCGCATCATTGGCCGCATGGCGTTCGTCAGAATCAAAACCTCGTAACGGCGATCAAGCGATCTTCGCGCCATCTCGATCATGTCGGGATTCATGAATGGCTCACCGCCTGTGAACCCTATTTCTCGAACGTTCCAATTG
The DNA here is from genome assembly GCA_028818055.1 of Boseongicola sp. GTDB lineage: Bacteria > Pseudomonadota > Alphaproteobacteria > Rhodobacterales > Rhodobacteraceae > JAPPOI01. The sequence continues at coordinate 7,425 of JAPPOI010000064.1, read as the reverse complement.
CGATCTTCGAGCTGATCCAGATAGTCGGTCACCTCATTGGCTGTCAGATAAACAAGCCGATCATTCGTAGGCGATGACTCGATGTAGCAATTCACGCATTCGATGTTGCACAACGTTCCGGTATTGAACCAAAGAGTTTCGGGATTGGTAAGTTCGACACTTGCCCGATCCTCGCCCTTTGCCGTCAACAAGGGATGCGAGAATTTCTCTTTAATCTGAGGTGGATGTGAGTGGTCTTTCATTCAACGCTCGATCATTTGTTTGACATTACCTAGCGGCCACATCGCATTACGAAAAGAAAAAGCTTTTTCTTGTGACGCCATTGTGATGTCACGTGCATAACTGGACAAAGGCGAATTCAGACGCTATCGCATCGGCAAGGGTCATGTTACCGCTAACATGGCAAGGAAATACGAGACGAAAGGAAAGCAATTGGTTTCCCGCGTAATCCCTGTTGAGAACTTTGATCTCGTCATTTTCGGCGGCACCGGCGACTTGGCGCGCCGAAAGATCTTACCCGGTCTTTTCCGTCGCTTTCGCAGCGGGCAGATGCCTGACGACGCCCGGATAATCGGGGCGGCTCGATCCGATCTCGATTCCAAAGGCTATCGTGCTGAGATTAAGTCCGCCTTGGAAGAGTTTGTATCCAGCAAATATCGCCCTGAAGACGCGGTTGATGGCTTCCTTGAACGCATTGAATACGTGGCCATCGATGCAATGGGCGACGGTGGGTGGAAAGAACTTAAGTCTTTAATGCGAGACGGTGTGGTCAAAGCTTTCTACTTTTCGGTCGCACCAAGTCTCTTTGGCCCTTTGGCCGAACGCCTGCATGATTTCAAAATCGCTGATCGCGATTCTCGCATTGTCGTTGAAAAGCCATTTGGACGCGATCTTGAAAGCGCGCGCGCACTGAATAAGACGCTTCGCGACTCTTTTGAAGAAGACCAGATCTATCGCATTGACCATTATCTTGGAAAAGAAACCGTCCAGAACCTGATGGCCGTTCGCTTTGGGAACATGCTTTTCGAACCTCTCTGGAACTCAAAGTATGTCGATCATGTTCAGATTACTGTGGCGGAAGAAGTGGGCGTGGACGGACGTGGAGCTTATTATGACCGGTCCGGTGCGATGCGTGATATGGTGCAAAACCACCTGATGCAGCTGCTCTGTCTGATCGCGATGGAACCTCCTTCGCGGTTTGATCCCGATGCCGTCCGAGATGAAAAGCTGAAGGTGATCCGCGCGCTGGATCCGGTGGCATCACGTGACATTGTTCGAGGCCAGTACACGTCCTCCAAGAAGGGCGAGGGATATCTCGAGCAAGTTGAAAATCCTGACAGCCAGACCGAAAGCTTCATTGCGATGAAGCTTCACATCTCCAATTGGCGTTGGTCAGGTGTTCCCTTCTTTTTGAGAACAGGTAAGCGGCTCAAGGCGCGCCAATCCGAGATCTCGATCATTTTCAAAGACACACCTCACTCGATCTTCGGGGACGACAGCGGCGGAAGCCAGAATGTTTTGGCGATCCGCCTGCAGCCAAATGAAGGCATCACGTTGAGCGTGACGATCAAAGAACCGGGTCCGGGTGGCATGCGCCTTGTCGATGTGCCTTTGGATATGACATTCGCCGATGCACTTGGACCAGACGCTGAAGATGTGCCCGATGCATACGAACGGCTGATCATGGACGTGATCCGCGGCAACCAGACACTCTTCATGCGCGGTGACGAGGTTGAAGCCGCCTGGGCATGGACCGACCCACTGATTGAAGGTTGGGCATCCAAAGGCGACCGACCAAGTCCATATGACGTGGGCTCAACCGGCCCAGAGGAAGCCGCAATCTTATTGCACCGCGATGGCCGGCGGTGGCGAGAGATTCGGTCTTAAGGCAAAGCGATGCAGTTGATCGAATATCCTGACTCCGCGACGATGATGCGCGCGCTTGCCGAGCGTGTTGCAGGAGAGTTGAAAGCCGCGCTTTCCGAAAATCAATCCGCGTCGCTTGCTGTGCCAGGAGGCACAACGCCCGGTCCAATGTTTGACGCGTTGTCCATGGCCGATGTTGATTGGGCCAACGTGAACGTTCTTTTGACAGACGAAAGAGCCGTGCCTGCCGATAGCGACCGGTCCAACGAAAAACTACTTAAATCTCGGCTTCTCGTAGGCCGGGCACAAGCGGCAAACTTTGTACGGTACATTCCAGATGACGAGGCCGATATGGTTGCCATGCAGGCCCGTGTTGATGCTTTGGGTGCTTTGTCTGTTCTTGTGCTTGGCATGGGCGAAGACATGCATACCGCATCGCTTTTTCCAGGATCACCGGAGCTTGAAACGGCGTTGTCGGATGACGCGCCGTCGATCCTTGCCGTAGAAGCGCCCGGCGCACCGGAGCCGCGATTTACCCTGACAGCCCCGATACTGGCCAAGGCCACCAAAAAACATGTGCTGATCAAGGGTGAAGGAAAAAAACAGGCCTTAACCACAGCACTGGCATCGACGACCGAACAGGCTCCGATTGGAGTAGTTTTGGATACGGCAACCGTACATTGGGCCCCATAAAGGAGAGTCGCGTGACTTGGGCAGATCTCAAAGCTGCAGCTCGCAAATCTGAGTCGGCGAAGATTGCCGACTTGCTGAAAGATCCAGATCGGGCAAACGAATTTTCGATAAGCGCCGGTGATCTTCTGTTCGATTATTCGAAGACAACGATAAACGAGGAAACCCGGAGCATTCTTGTCGAATTGTTCGAGTCTGCCGGTGTACCCGCCAAGCGGGCCGCAATGTTCGGTGGTCAAAAGATCAACGAAACCGAGAACCGGGCGGTCCTTCACACAGCTTTGCGAAACCTGTCAGGCGAACCAGTGATGGTCGATGGCCAAGACGTCATGCCCGATGTGTTGGGAACATTGGAGAGAATGTCGGCGTTTTCAGAAGCTGTTAGGGATGGCACATTTAAAGGGCAGGGCGGTGCAATTACCGATGTCGTCAACATCGGTATCGGTGGATCAGACCTTGGGCCAGCGATGGCAACTCTGGCCTTGGCCCCGTACCACGACGGACCAAAGTGCCATTACGTATCGAACGTGGATGGCGCACACATCGCTGATGTTCTGAGGCACCTTAATCCCGAGACCACGCTTGTGGTCGTTGCTTCAAAAACATTCACAACCATCGAAACGATGACGAACGCCGCCACAGCGCGGGCGTGGATGGGCGAGCAGGTTGCCAACCCCGCCTCTCAGTTTGCCGCGTTATCGTCCGCCACTGACAAAACCGCAGCATTCGGGATATCGGAAGACCGGGTGTTCGGATTTGAAGACTGGGTCGGCGGCCGATACTCGATGTGGGGGCCAATTGGTCTGCCTGTCATGATCGCAATCGGATCGCAGGCATTTCGATCATTTCTGGCTGGCGGTGAAGCCATGGATCGGCATTTCCAAGCAGCAAGCCCTTTGGAAAATATCCCCGTGATGCTTGCCCTCGTTGGCATCTGGCACAACCAAGGATGCGGTCACGCCACGCGCGCTGTTCTTCCCTACGAGCAGCGTTTGTCCCGCTTTCCGGCCTATCTTCAACAGATGGAAATGGAGAGTAATGGCAAGAGTGTTCGACTTGATGGCTCGACCCTCGATATTGAAAGCGGGCCCATTGTCTGGGGGGAACCGGGAACAAATGGTCAGCACGCATTCTACCAGTTGATCCATCAGGGTACCCGCGTGGTTCCGTGCGAGTTCATGGTTGGCGCCGAGGGGCACGAGCCAGAATTGGCGCACCAACATCAGCTTCTCGTGGCAAACTGTCTGGCGCAGTCCGAAGCCTTAATGCGTGGACGCTCATTGGAAGAAGCGCGCAATATGCAGTCGGCCAAATTCGAAGGTGACGAGTTGGAACTGCAGGCCCGCCACCGCGTATTCCCGGGCAACCGTCCATCCACGACACTGGTTTATCCGAAACTTACGCCATTCGTTTTGGGACAGTTGATAGCTCTCTATGAGCATCGAGTATTTGTGGAAGGCACCATTCTTGGCATCAACTCATACGACCAATGGGGCGTTGAGTTGGGTAAAGAACTGGCGGTCGCGCTTGAACCAATGGTGGCGGGTGACATTGACCCCAATGAAAAAGACGGATCAACCGTTCAGTTGATCCGCCATATTCAAAAACATCGGGCCTGATTATTCAGTCAGCGCCGCGTTGAGTGCGTTGAAACCCGCAGTAAAGCCAGCAAGGGAAATCGTAACGTCTACTGTCCGATCAGGTGCAGCTGCAGGAACGATGGTGACTTTGGCCGCGATACCGCGTTTCATCTGATCCACTTCCTCAGCGGTAAAGCCCATGCGGGAAATACATCCCGCCTCGGTGCAGAAGCTGAATGGATAGCGGCGAGCCTTTCCGCCATCGACAGAAAACCGAACGTCTTCGGTCAGAAGGGTTTCCAGCGGTGTCATGATGTTGGCCCCGGCGACGGCCTGACCACCTTGAGGAAGGGCAAAGAAGTTTGCCTCTGCAACGGAATTGCCAGTGCTGTCTTTCAGAAGCTGATAAAGCTGACAGGGATCTCGTTCGGCCTCGGTCTTGATGCACCGCAATTCCCAATCAGAGAACACACCCTGAATGTAGGTGTCGCCAAGAGCTGGTCCGTCCGGCTCACCCATAGACAAGCCATCTGTTGTGTCCGTCTGTTCTTGACCTTCGGCTTGCTCTTCGCCTTCGTTTTGTTGGTCTTGCGCCAAAGAAAATGTTGGCGCGATAGCCAATGCCGCGACAAACGCGGTTACAGTGGATTTGATCATTACTCTCCATCCCATTTTGGGTCGCACACCCTCTAACACCGCATCTAGGCGGTGTCAGCGGGACTTGCAAACCATTCGCGGATTTGTGCGCATTCCCCCAAAAAAGAAACAGGGCCTCAAAGAGACCCTGTGACTTTTCACTCCCTGCCGGACTAGCCGACTTATATTGTGAGGCGGAGGCTAGGCTAGCAATGTCGCTGCGTCAACAGGATTTTCATCACTTTTTTCGGTTAACGCATTGATTGAAATGCTAAAGCGAAAAAGGCCGCACGCAGAAACGTGCGGCCAGTCGACAGGGAGGAAGTTGCTTCCTGCACCGGGAATCCGGGCAGGAAACATCTTCAGACTGGCACAGAAAGGTTAACGGGGTATTCTCGGTAGATAAGAATCCGACGCAAAGCGAGGGAAAGCGTGACAGAGACAATTTTTATGGGAGGCGGCGGGCCTGAATACGGCGAAAAGCAGGGCCTGTTGTTAAAGTATGCCAACCGTCACGGTTTGGTCGCGGGTGCAACCGGTACGGGTAAAACCGTAACATTACAGATCATGGCTGAAGGGTTTTCGGCCATGGGGGTTCCGGTATTCTTGTCGGATGTGAAGGGTGATCTATCCGGTCTCGCCAAGGCTGGTTCGGCCGACTTCAAGCTGCATGACGCTTTCATGAAACGCGCAGGTACCATTGGGTTCGATGACTACACGTATGCAGGGTTTCCCGTAACATTCTGGGATCTTTACGGAAAACAGGGGCATCCAGTCCGAACCACAATTTCCGAAATGGGACCGTTGTTGCTGGCACGTCTGCTTGAACTGACAGAGGCGCAGGAGGGCATCCTTAACATCGCGATCCGAGTCGCTGATGAAGAGGGACTGCCGCTGCTTGATCTGAAAGACCTTCAGTCGATGCTGGTTTGGTTGGGTGAGAACCGCGACAAGATCTCATTGCGCTATGGCAATGTGTCCACGGCTTCGATCGGTGCAATCCAAAGACAGCTTTTGGTCTTGGAAAATCAGGGCGCTGCGCAGTTCTTCGGGGAACCCGCGCTGGAACTGAGTGACATCATGCGCACCGACGTCGATGGACGCGGTCGCATCAATATCCTTGCCGCTGACAAACTCATGGGCGCACCCAGGCTTTACGCGACGTCACTGCTCTGGCTGCTCTCTGAGTTGTTCGAGGAGTTGCCAGAAGTTGGCGATCCGGACAAACCAAAGTTGGTATTCTTTTTCGATGAGGCCCACCTTCTGTTTGACGGTGCGCCGAAGGCATTGGTCGATAAAGTTGAACAGGTCGCACGCTTGATCCGTTCAAAAGGTGTGGGCGTCTATTTCGTCACACAGCACCCGGCCGACGTACCCGAAGATATCCTCGGCCAGCTTGGCAACCGTGTGCAGCACGCTTTACGCGCATTTACAGCGAAAGACCGGCGCGAGCTGAAGCAAGCGGCCGAAACCTATCGTGACAATCCACGTTTCTCGACCGAAGACGCCATCCGTGAAGTCGGGGTCGGCGAGGCCGTGACCTCAATGCTCGAACGAAAGGGTGCTCCTGGCATCGTTGAGCGGACCTTGATCCGTCCGCCGTCTTCGCAACTGGGTCCAATTTCGGCAACTGAGAGAAAGGGCGTGATCGACACATCGCCGATCGCTGGCAAGTACGAAGCTGCGAAAGACCGCGAAAGTGCGTTCGAGGTCCTAAGCAAGCGCGCTGAAGAGGCTGCCAAAGAAGCTGAAGAAGCTGAACGGCTTGAAGAAGAAGCCGAGGCCGCCGAACGCGAGTACAGGTCAGGACGGCGCTACAAAGGAGAACGCGTCACTCGGTCGACGTCCAAAAGCAGACGATCTTCTGGAGGTTTTGGCGAAGCCTTGACGAAAGTTGTTGTCAAAGAATTGAAGGGAACAACCGGAAGACGCATTGTGCGCGGCATCTTGGGCGGACTATTCAAAGGGCGATAACGCTCCGAAAGGTATTGAGCAGGCAAGATGAAAGTACAGTTGAGAATTTGGCTCGCGAGCCTTTTTATGCTCTGGACATTGGCCGCATGTGCCGTTCCGCCCGCGGAACGGCCAGAAGCCACACGTGCGGAAATCGACGGGCTGACAGCCGAGATACTTTCTCTTGGTCCCGGTATCGATCCGGAAGAAGCCCAGCGGGCCGCTGAGATCGCGTTTTCGTACACCCGACAGCTTGCGCTGGAATACGAGATTGTCGATCCTCCTTTGATCCACAACACAAAGGTTAACATGGGCCTGAAACCGCGTGGTCTGTGTTGGCATTGGGCAGAAGACATGGAGCGCCGTCTTGACGCCGAGAACTTCGAAACGCTCGCGATGGAACGTGCGATCGCGAACGCTGAGAATGACTTTCTTATTGATCATTCGACAGCGATCGTGACCCGCAAGGGTGACGGCCCAATGGATGGCGTAGTTCTCGACCCTTGGCGGTATGGTGGAACGCTGTTCTGGGACAAGGTTCGCGAAGACACGCGGTACAATTGGGTGCCGCGCGAAACAGTTTTTGCCCGGAAACGCGCGCGTGCGGCTGGTGAGCCGGTCGAAGGGTTTTTGCCTTAAGGTTCCGTTGCACCCGGTCGCGCGATCAGGCATCACTGAAGTGCGCGACAGGGAGGAACAA
>JAPPOI010000374.1 GCA_028818055.1 Boseongicola sp. | reverse complement strand
TCGTATAGCATCAAATGCCAAAAGTGCATTCTTGGCGCTGTCCACATTTGTTGCCTTGGAGTCATTCACGAAGGAAACGCCATCGCGCTCGGCGACGAACTGACTTCGGTGTGGCAGGCCCTCGAAACTGGCAAAGGCGCTTTCAACCGATTTCGGCGGCACTTGCAGTGACCGCAAGACGGCATAGGCCGCGCAAGCGTTCTGGTGATTGTGTGGTCCGGGAAGACCTCTGATGTTGCGAAGGTCAATCGATGCAATCTGGCGGCCTTTGCGGTACTCCGACAAGAATCCTTTTCGCGCGAAAATGTTCCACCCTGCGCCATCAAGTTTCTGATTTACTGAAACTCGAATAACGCGATCGTCTGCTGCTCCTTCCGCCAGTTGGCCCGCCAGGAACCGACCTTCCGGCTCATCGACGCCAACAATTGCTCGATCTGGTCCACCTTCAGCAAAAAGCCGACGCTTTGCTGCAAAGTAGCCACCCATACCACCGTGGCGGTCCAGATGATCCGGAGACAAATTGGTGAATACCGCAATGTCTGGCGTCAGAGCCCGGGCTAACTCGGTTTGATAGGAAGATAGCTCTAAGACGATCACACTGCCGTCGCCAGGCGGGTCGATATCCATGACACCGCGCCCGATATTTCCGGCGAGCTGGCTCGAATAACCGGCTTCGCTCAAACAGTGATGAATCAGCGCCGAGACAGTCGATTTTCCATTTGATCCGGTGATCGCAACCACTCGAGGAATGGTCTCAAACCGGTCCCATTCCTTTCCTCCGAGTGAACGAAAAAACAACCCAATGTCGTTGTCGATTGAAACTCCGGCGGCCTGCGCGCGCTCAACCCATTTGTTCGGCTCGGGGTAGAGATGTGGAATCCCGGGAGAAACCAAGAGTGTTGCAACGCCTTCCCAAGCATCGCGACGCGAAAACTCGTGAATCGTCAGACCTTCGGCCTCTGCTTTCGATCGGGCTGCTTCACCGTCATCCCAGCATAGCGCTGTTCCACCACCGGCCTCAATGGCGCGCGCTGCAGAAAGGCCGCTTCGTCCGAGACCCAGAATTGCAATGCGCTGACCTTTTACGCCGCGTGCAGGGATCATCGGGCATCAGCCTTCAACATTGTCATCGACCTCAAGCTGGCCTGACAGACGACGCCAAAAAATGCCCCAGTACATGCCTATTGCAAGCACCACTGACATCGCCAGGAGCCCGACCCAGGTCAACACGCCCGGATTGTCCAGACTTATCCACCCCATGTCCACGAGAACCCAGATCAGGGCCGCAAAAACGGCAAGTATGAGGAAAACGCCCATTGTGCCAATTCCACGAAATACGGCCGTCAGGAACAGGACGTAGGCAACCAGCAGGACCAGACCAGCAAGAACAACCATTGGGGTTGAAGTACTCCACGCCTCTTGCGCCCAACGCACATAATTGAAGTCCGTCGGATTGAACGTCAGAGCCAACAGTATAAAGGCTGAAATCCATCTGATAAGAAAGCCCATTTGCCGTGTATTCCTTCTTGTCGCCCTATCTGACTTTCAGTGTCGCCAGACCAATCAAAGCAAGGATCAACGAGATAATCCAGAAGCGGATGACGATCTGAGGTTCGGCCCACCCCTTCTTTTCGAAGTGGTGATGAATCGGAGCCATCAAGAAAACGCGCTTTCCGGTCCGGCGATAATAGGCAACCTGAATAATCACGCTGAGCGCCTCGACCACAAAGAGGCCGCCGATGATTGCCAGCACGATCTCGTGCTTGGTTGCAATTGCAATGGCACCCAATGCACCGCCCAGGGCAAGCGAACCTGTGTCACCCATGAAGACCGCCGCCGGTGGCGCGTTGTACCAAAGAAAGCCGAGCCCCCCACCGATCAAACCTGCAGCAAAGATAAGGATTTCTCCAGTTCCGGGAACGTAATTTATGCCCAAATATTCGGTGAAGTCGGTCCGCCCGACGGTATAGGCGATAATCCCAAGCGACCCCGCCGCGATCATCACGGGCATGATAGCCACCCCGTCCAAACCATCCGTCAAAGTCACCGCGTTGGCCGACCCGCCACTCACCCG
>JAPPOI010000292.1 GCA_028818055.1 Boseongicola sp. | reverse complement strand
ATCCATTTCCGTGGCCAAATGGGCGCTTCCTGCGCGGCAGCGGTCCGTTTCCCGTCCGCTCAGAAATGATGATGCTTAGGCGGAACAACGTCGATTGGCTTGTGACTCGAAATTCGGGCGGGGTGGGCAGTTGGCCCAAGGTGGAAGCGGCGCGGGAACTGGGAATTCGCGTGGCAATGCTCAGGCGCCCGCTACAACCGGAAGCCCTGCGGATCGATACAGTAGCCGAAGCGCTGGCTTGGGTTAGGCGCAGGTTGTGACGGTTGGACGACTAATCAAGACAAACGATTGTGTTGCGGAAGGAGCAAGTTGGCTGGCTGAGAACGAGCCGCGCTTTGCCAGCGCTCTGGAATTGACCGGTCCATTACCGCTTCGTTTACGCAAAGACGGGTTCGCAGAGCTCCTTGGCGCCATCGTCAGCCAACAAGTGTCTGTGGCTGCTGCTGATGCAATCTGGGGCCGTCTCAGGGCTGCCGGTTTGACCGGTCCTAGAAAAATAATGTGGGCTGATGACGAAGAATTACGGGCCTGTGGGTTGTCCCGCCAGAAGATGAGGTATGCCCGCGCTCTGGCGGAATCGAACATAAAGTACAAATCCTTGCGCGAACGTCCGACCGACGATGTCATCGAGACTTTAATCGAAGTTCCCGGCATCGGCCGGTGGACGGCCGAAATTTATGCAATGTTCTCGCTCGGTCGTGCCGATGTGTTCGCTCCGGGCGATCTTGCGCTTCAAGAGGCGGCGAAAATTCTGTTTGAGCTTCCAGAAAGGCCAACTGAAAAACAGATGAGGGTGATGTCCGAAGACTGGTCGCCCTGGCGTGGCGTTGCGGCCCGGCTTCTTTGGGCCTACTACCGCGTAGCCAAAGAACGTGAGGGTATCAGATGAGTGAATTGGAATTTCAGCGCCGGGCTTCTGCCAGCGGCGAGGATACCTCGGTTGTGATTTTTCTTCATGGCTACGGTGCTGATGGTGCGGATCTATTAGGATTGTCCGAGCCGCTTGCGCCCCATATGCCAGATACTGTTTTTATCGCACCCAACGCGCCAGAGCGTTCGATGGCCAATCCGATGGGGTTTCAGTGGTTTCCAATTCCATGGATTGATGGCTCTTCAGAATCTGCTGCAGGCGAGGGCTTGCACAGATCTGCAAAGTTATTGAATGCCTTCATCGATAAGGTTTTGGCGGACGAAGGCCTGGCTCCGGAGAACTTGGTACTGTTTGGCTTCAGCCAAGGCACCATGCTAAGCCTGCATGTCGCGCCGCGTCGTCACGATGAAATTGCGGGCATCGCCGGGTTTTCGGGCCGGCTCATGTTTCCCGAAACTCTGGCCGATGAAGTGGTCTCGAAACCTCCGGTCCTGCTTGTGCATGGCAATGCGGATGATGTTGTTCCGTTCGAGGAAATGCAGTTGGCGGGAAATGCCCTGCAGGACGCTGGTTTCAGCGTTTATGGACACGTGATGCAGGGCACGGCGCATGGCATTGCACCGGATGGTTTGGGGGTTGCTCTGACTTTCATGAAAGAACGCTTGGGCATCGACTGAGCATCAGTTCCCTTCCATATGGCTGTCTGTCACACGGCTGTGACGCGGACTGGATAACACTCTCGCGAACGTGCTGTATCGTGGGGGTTGCCACTTGGTAAACCCAATATATAGTTGACGTAATGCCGGGGCGGGTCGTCCCGCTCTGGTGCCAACAAAAACGGGCAGACAGGGCGGGGACGGAGTCAGTATGGACGGTAATTTCAGAACGAGTTTTGTGCGAGAGCCAAACAACCTAAGGCACCATCCGGCCTTGGTTTTGAATGCGGACTATCGACCGCTGTCGTATTACCCACTGTCGCTCTGGCCGTGGCAGGATGCCATAAAGGCCGCATTTCTTGAACGTGTCGACATCGTCGCGGAATACGATGAAGTCGTGCGCAGCCCCTCAACCGAAATTCGCATACCGTCAGTCGTGGTGTTGAAGGATTACATCCAGCCGCAAAAGCGAGTGGCGTTCACAAGGTTCAACCTGTTCCTGCGCGATGAGTTCTGTTGCCAGTACTGTGGCGCGAAGGGTGAACTGACGTT
>JAPPOI010000138.1:7871-9889 GCA_028818055.1 Boseongicola sp. | reverse complement strand
GTTTAAACACCTCGCTCCGGCATTATCGGATCGCGGCGATGAGGTTGCCTTCATCAGCCAACCGGGCAGGCCGACGCCTAAAGGTTCACGAAAGATCGAGTACGAGCCGCATCGTGCGGTGACGGAAAAAATCAATAACTATCTTCGCAGTACCGAGGCGGCGGTCCTGAATGGACAGGCGGTTGCCCGGATTTGCTTCAAGTTGAAGGATGACGGTTATCGACCCGACGTCGTAATCGGCAATCCCGGGTGGGGCGAAACTCTGTTCCTTAAAGAAATCTGGCCAGAGGTTCCTATCCTGTCCATGGTCGAATTCTTTTACAGGTCCCGAGGATCGGACGTGGGTTTTGATCCCGAGTTTCCAAGCACAAATGACACTTTGTTACGCGCTCGGACACGCTCCAGTTTTCATTTGACGGCGATTGAAGCAACGGATGCTGCCTACGCCCCGACCCACTGGCAAAAGTCGCAGTTCCCAGCGGTCTTTCACGATAAGATCAGGGTGATCCACGATGGCATAGACTGCGATGCCGTTCGCCCGGCTGAACATTCGAAGTTTGTGCTTCCCGATGGATCTACCCTGACAAAAAACGACGAAGTGCTAACCTACGTGGCGCGCAACCTTGAACCCTATCGTGGCTTCCATTCGTTCATGCGGGCGCTTCCGTCGATACTGGAATCCAGACCTGACGCAAAAGTCGTCATCGTCGGAGGCGATGACGTGAGTTATGGCTCAAAACCCGGTGGCGAGAAGACATGGCGACAGGTCATGCTGGACGAAGTTGGACCGCTGCCGGACCGTGTGCATTTTGTCGGAAGCTTACCCTATGATCAGTATTTATCGCTGATTCAGATATCGTCTGTGCACGCGTATTTTACGTATCCGTTTGTCCTAAGCTGGTCGATGCTTGAGGTCATGGCCGCCGGCGGCGTTGTGGTCGGGTCCGACACGCCACCAGTTGCCGAGGTTATCGAAGAAGCCAAAAATGGCTACCTCGTTGGTTTCTTCGACGTTCACGCGATCGCTACGAAGATTTCCTGGGCGCTCGAGAATCGAGGCGACCTGAATTCAGTTCGGCAAGCTGCGCGCAAAACCGTTCTTGAACGTTTCAATCTAAAAGACTGCTTGGGCGCACAGATCGAATTGATTGACGAGTTGGCATCTCGATCCCGGTAAGCCGCAGTTAACCAATAAGGCCGATCATCAGATCCATAGAATCGGTGAGGCCCGGATTGAGCGACGACACCATCTTTGGCGGAGACGGCGACGACACCATTTTCGGTGGCATAGGCGATGATGTGATCGCTGGCGGTCTTGGTGCTGATCTCATGGACGGGGGTACAGGTAACGATCGACTGTCGTATTCTGATGCCACGTCTCGCGTGGTCGTCGACATGCTGAACGGTTCAGTTATCGGTGCATACGCATCGGGCGATGTTTTTTACAACTTCGAGGACCTCGAAGGTGGATTGGGCAATGACCTTTTGCTTGGCGATGATGAAGCAAACGTCGTTTTTGGCAATCAGGACAATGATGAGCTTTTTGGCCGTTTCGGCGACGATACGCTGGAAGGTGGTGCCGGCGCTGACACGTTGGACGGTGGAGGAAACACCGATACCGCCGCGTATTGGTCCAGCAACAGCTCGGTGAACATAAATCTTTTTGCCGGCTCAGCAATTGGTGGCCACGCTACCGGGGACACATTTGTCAAAATCGACAATCTCATCGGCTCGAATTTTGACGACACCCTGACCGGGTCATTCACAAACAACGAACTTGAAGGTGGACAGGGCGCTGATTCACTGACCGGCGGCGCTGGCATCGACACGCTGAGCTATGCTGGTGATGTCGCTGGAGTAAACGTGTCGCTGGACACAGGTTTGGCCAGTGGCGGTGACGCCGCCGGTGATACTTTCACTGGATTCGAAAATCTGCGTGGAGGGGCGGGCGCCGACGCCTTGACCGGTAATGACTTCGCAAATTCGCTTTTTGGTGGCGGCGGGATCGACACCCTGAC
>JAPPOI010000138.1:0-7861 GCA_028818055.1 Boseongicola sp. | reverse complement strand
CGCTTGAAGGTGGCGCGTCAGGTGATCTTTTGCAGGGCGGTGCTGGTAGCGATACCGCCAGTTACACTGACGCCGCCAGCGCTGTCACCGTGAACCTGGGAACATCGACCTACAGTGGTTCCGACGCCCAAGGTGACGTATTGTCGTCCATCGAAAATTTGATCGGATCAGCCTGGGCTGATGTCCTGACGGGCGATGGTGCGGAAAATGTGATCGAAGGCGGGGCAGGCGCAGACACATTGGAAGGTGGCGCGGGAACCGACACACTAAGCTATGCCGACAGTAACACACGGGTTGTGGTGGACCTCTTGAATGGAAACGCTCTTCTGGGTCACGCCGACGGAGATGTGATCTCTGGCTTTGAAAATCTCAGTGGGTCGCGATTGCCAGACTATTTGCTCGGCGACAACTCAGGCAATGTATTGAGCGGAGGTTCCGGGGTTGACCGGTTGGAAGCCCGGGACGGCGACGACACGCTGATCGGAGGCACACAGAACGACAATCTCAAAGGTGGCGCTGGCGCGGATGTCTTCGTTCTGAACGAAGGTGATGGTGCTGATCTCATCGATGACTGGGAAAATGACCTCGACCGCATCGACGTCTCGGACTTTGGGATCACGTTTTCTGAAATTTTGTCATCAACTACGGAACTCCCAATCGGTGCCTTGTTCATCGACTTCGGCGCCGGAGACAGCTTTCAAATTAATGACTTTGCACTCGCAGATTTCGACGCGGGCGATGTAATCGTTTAGTTTAGGAAAATTGCATATGGGCGACATGGCAACCATTGATGCTTCTCCGGCCGCGCGACTGTCGCATCCGGTTTTCTTCATGCACATCGCAAAGACCGCTGGGTCGTACTTGAACGCTTGTTTAAGCGATGCTGTTGGCCCTGACCGGATGTTGACGCACATCGAAAACCGGCTGGGCAGCGATCAGGCACTGGCATCCGCACTGAGTTCTGGGATCGAAGTGTTTTCCGGCCACGTTATGCTTGGTCTGTGGGACAAACTGGCGTCGTCGGAAACTCGCAAGTTTCGCCTAGTTACGATGGTTCGTGAGCCTATCGCTCACATTGCGTCTCATATCCATTGGCTGGACCACTACAACCGGCCCGACAAGCGCCCGGGTTATCGCGCGTTGGACGAAGACCACCGCAGGATTGTCGATCGGATCGGAAGCATCAATCTGAAAGACGTGGGTCAACTAGATGCGTTTCTGACCGGGCTTTCAGGAACTGAAATGCGCCTTCTGGACAATTGTCAGTCTCGCTATTTCATCATGTCGGGTGGTCGCGATATCGAAACCACCCGACCCATGACGTTGATGGATCGCGACGCAGTCTCAAACGCGATGCGGCGGTTTTCCGTGATTGCTTGTCAGGACAACCTGGACCGCGACATAGGCCGAATATCCCTGGCCATCGGGATCAGGATCGAAACCCGAAACGAAAGGATAAATGTGGCGCAATCCGAACGCCGGATCGATATTGAAAACCCTGTCATCCGCCAGGTCTTAAGCAAGAGAACACTGGTCGATCAGTGGCTGTGGCGCCACGTTGTCAAAGGCTCTTCAACATGACGCCAACCGAAAAAAGTAAAGAACGCGAGCCGGCTGTCCTTGTCATAATCGCGGTGTTTGAGCCGAACTTTGACTTTCTGGCAGAGCAGATCGCGTCGATTGCCGATCAAACCCATCCGGCAGACCATGTCGTTGCCGTCATTGCGGACGGCAAGTCATCCAGTGGAACGCGCAAATTATTGTCAAAGCACGGATTTGTCTTCACAATCGTTGATGCGCCGCTTCCATCACCGTCATACAAAAGTTTTGAACTTGGCTTGGCGACGGCGCTCGAAATAGCGCCTGAAGATGCTGTATTTGCACTGTCGGACCAAGATGACATTTGGGCATCGGACAAGATCACCAAATCCCTTATCCGGCTTAAGTCCTGCAGAGCAGAGCTAGTTCACAGCGATACGCGTGTTGTGGACTCAGATGGCCGACAAATCCGCCCATCGTTGCATCGTGCTGAAAAGCGTTCGCCACGTGCTCAGGTTGGCGAGCTTCTAATCGAAAATTCGGTCACCGGGATGACGGTTCTGATGTCTCGTCGTGTTGTCGAGACGGCTTTGCCGTTCCCGGCACAATCCGCGATGTTTTTTCACCACGACCTATGGCTGGCCTTGGTCGCTTCGGCGATTGGTAAATGCGAATTTATTGATGAACCTTTGGTAGATTACCGGCAACACGGGGAAAACGTTGTCGGGGCCAAAACGACGCCAGAGCCATCCTTTCGAATTGGGTCGAAAGACTGGTTCCGCGATTGGGCGGGGCGTTACGCTATTGCGGTCTATCTTGCGAAATGTCTGGCCATTCGAATTGAGCGTTTGCAGTCAGATGCTTCGGCCTTTCTGACGCCAGTGACCCAAAATCAGCTTGCGCCCTACCTGTCCAGATCTGGGATTGGGCTTGGATTTTTCCGTGTATTCGTTCGTTCGCTGTCCAGGTTTCGAATTCAAGCCGCCTGGTGCGCGGTAATGTTTGCTTGCGTCGGGCTAGGCAAATTTGCGTGGGCCACTCGTGAAGCCCTCTTTCCTGACCTTCTTCCACAATTGACCGAGTTTGACCGAAAACTCTTTTCGCAGGCTCCCGGTGCTCAGCCAGGTACGGTCGAACAGATTGCTCCAGCCGGTGGTGCGCCGAACGAGCCAACCACAGTCCCATCCGAACCGGCGCACAAATTCCAAGACACAAGAACAATTCGAAGGTTCGACGTTTCAATTAACCCGTCGCGCCCGCCTGGATTTGCAATCATGGTGCCGACCTTGAATCCAAGTGAAATGTTTGCCGGCATCGCAACCGCATTGGACGTCGGCGTCGGACTTGCCCAAGCCGGAATACCGGTGCAGTTCATTGCCACAGATTTACCGATCCGAGACGCATCCCAGTCCCGGGCATTCATTTTCGGCCGCGCTGGCACGAATGCTGCATCGATTTCAGGACTGATCGACGTCACATGCGGACGGAAAGCCAACCAAATTGCGCTTTCACCCTTGGACCGGCTGTTTGCGACAGCGTGGTGGACCGCCCACCTGGCCCAAGACATGATCAGCAACACGGAATTGGTAAAGGATCATTTTTACTATTTAATTCAAGATTTTGAACCCGGATTCTATCCATGGGGCGCGGAATATGCCGCCGCGATGGAAAGCTACCAGTTCCAGTATCGGCCAATATTCAATTCAGAGCCTTTGGCCCGTTACTTCAGTGATCATGGTATTTGCCCGAACATGTCTTCGAGCGCGGTTTTTCGCCCCTCGATTGACATTGATCGATATCTTAAAGTCCCGCGAAAGCCAGGGAAAGTTCCCCGGTTGGCGGTGTACGGCCGACCAGAGGTTGCGAGAAACCTATTCCCGACGGCCGTTACATCGCTCGATCGATTTCTGGTTCAGTCAGACTTTGGTCCGGACGATATTGAGCTGGTCAGCGTTGGAATGGTCCATCCTGATATCGATTTCCGGACAGGGCACCGCCTCAAAAGTCTCGGCAAGATCCCCTGGGACGATTACCCTGATTTTCTTGGCACGGTCGACTTTGGGCTCTCACTTATGCTGTCGCCCCATCCCAGCCACCCTCCACTTGAAATGGCGGCCGCCGGTGTCCGTGTTGTCACAAACCACTTTGGACCCAAGAACCTGGGCGCGGTGGCACCAGCACTCATTTCCACGTCATCTGCCATCACAGATGTGGTTGAGGGACTAAAACGTGCTGTCGCCCTTCCACCGGTCTGTAGCGAAGACCGCGTGACGTCTATTGATGCTCTCGGGAAGCCACTTGGCGAAGTCGTTCACAGCATTGCATCGGCGTTTGAAGCATCTGAACCCGTTGAGCTTGCGAAGGCTGGTTAGACGATGGGTGGTTACTTCGGAAAGGCATTTGGACTTGCTTCACGTTTGCGCCAGCAGTTTTATGATCATGCGGTCTTGGACCGTCTGGTCGCAGTTTCGATACTACCATTTATCTTGTTGATATTGATCATTATTTATCCAATTGCCCTAGCCACTCAAGGGCGGCCATTCTTGTATGCGTCAGAACGCATGCGCTCAGAAAAGAGCAGCTTTCGCCTTTACAAGATCCGAACGATGCGCCCAAGCGATCGTGGCCCGATTGCCGTTCTGGGTGGTGACCAGACGAACCGGATAACCCGATTGGGGCACATTCTCCGATCCAGTCGCATCGACGAACTTCCGCAAATTTTCAATGTTCTAAAAGGTGACATGCGGTTTATAGGTCCGCGTCCGCCGCTGCGCCAACATGTGGCGGAGTATCCGGATCACTTTGCCCAGGTCTTAAAGTCAAAACCAGGGATCACTGGTTTGGCGACGGTTCTCGTTTATAGGCGCGAAAGCCGCATTCTCCGGAAATGCACAACGCCGTTGCAAACCGAGCAGACGTACCGAACGCATTGCCTGCCACTGAAGATGCGCCTGGATGCGATTTACGCTCGGCATCGCTCACTGGCATTGGATGCATTCATCGTTTTTCGAACGGTTCAGTGCCTGTTTCGCGCGTTACGACCTAACTTGTCGCCGTCGGGAACTGAACAGCGGAACTATCGCCTCGAAAGCAGCGGCCGCACCCACATCGAAGACGCCGCTTAGCCCTCTCGTAATGCACGGTCGAGATAGTCGGTCAATGGTTGCAGGAAATAGGACAGTGGCGAACGGTCGCTTGTTTTCAGAAATGCTTCAACGGGCATGCCAGGCAGTAGGTCGAGTTGTGAAACTTCCAAATTGCCGGTGTCTGGAATGATCTTCACACGATAAAAATGCTTGTTCGCTGTATCGCTGAAAAGCGCGTCAGCCGAGATTTCAACGACAGTGCCGCTTAGCTCTGGTGTTGTGCGTGCGTCAAACGACGAGAACTTCAACAGCGCCGATTGGCCATGGTGAATGTCATCAATGTGAGCGGCCTCAAGTTGCGAAGACACAATCAACGGCTGATCTTGCGGCACGATGGTCATGATGGTTTCGCCAGCCTGGATGACCGTATGCAAAGCATGCACGGTCGAATTGTGAACGATCCCTGAAACGGGAGCACGAATTGACATTCTGCGGATACGCTCCTCCAAGGAACGAAACTGCGCTGCCAAATCAACTTCCTGATACTCAAGGTCTCTGAGCGTCGCGATGGCGGTCTCGCGATGAGCCGTCGACAAGCTGACGCCTCGAAGTCTGAGTTCCGCGACCTCAGATTGCGCTTTGGCCATGTCGGCCGTCAAACTGCCAATGTCACCGCGAAGTCGTGCTGCTTCGCGTTCCATCGCCGAGACCTTGGCGGCCTGCGCCAATCCACGGGTCAAGAGGTCGCGCTGGACATTAAGTTCTGTGGCCAAAAGCCTGCTTTGCTCTTGCACCGCGTCGCGTTGGGCCATCATTCCAATGATGGCGTTTCTCGTTTGTTTGACTTGCTCGCCGATTTCGTCGTGGCTTTGTGCAAGCGCTTGGTGACGCGTATCGAAAAGTCGTCGCTGACCGTCCAATTGTCGTTGAATTTCAGGATCTTCGGTCGCTTTGTCTTCCAAATCATCCGTGAACTGAAACGAAGGGCTTCCATCGCGTTCCGCTTCCAATCGCGCGCGTCTGGCCGAAAGCTCGACCAGACGCCGATCCAAAGCGGACAATTCGGATTGCAGAAACGTATCATCCAGTCGAACCAATATGTCGCCAGCCGAAACGAAGTCTCCGTCGCGATGCTGGATCTGTGCGACAACCCCGCCGTCGGGGTGCTGGACCACCTGCGAATTGTTTGAAACTTCGACTTTTCCGTGCGCGATCACTGCACCAGATAGTGTTGCGGTGGCGCCCCAAAACCCGACCGTTGTGAACAGCAGCCCGCAAGTAGCCAAGCCAATGACGACGGGAAAGCGCACACTCCATTTGCTGTCCCCGCTCATGCCGATGTTTCCATTGGAACCGGTAAACGCAACCCGGTCGGATTCTTTGTCAGTTTTCGAAGAACTTCTTCGCGCGGACCGCAGCCAACAAGACGGCCGCGTTCAATCACAGCCAACCGATCGCACTCCGATATGGCAGTTGGTCTGTGGGTCATCAGGAGTATTGCGGCGCCTCTGGACTTCTCCTGTCGAATGGCCGCGTTCAGCGCAGTTGTCCCGTCAGCGTCCAGAGCGGAATTGGGTTCATCGAGGATGATCAAACGGGGTCCGCCGTACACGGCACGCGCCAATGCGATGCGTTGCGATTGGCCGCCGGAAAGCTGCTTTGAGGCAGGCGAAATCAGGGTGTCATATCCATCTTTGAGCATCGTAATCAGGTCATGCGCCCCGGCTATTTGCGCAGCATATGTAACTTCGTTGCTTGAGGCTTCGTCGGTGAAGCGTGAGATGTTTTCACCCAAAGTCCCGGGAAGTAATGCCGTGGATTGTGGTAAGTATCCAATATATCTGGATAAATCTTCTCCGGCGTATTGCCGCATTAATGCTCCCCCCAAACGTACTTCACCAATCGACGGGTGCAATTCGCCACAGGCGACCCGAGCCAAGGTCGTTTTGCCAGAGCCGCTTCGACCTATCACCCCAACAGCTTCACCCGGCTGGACCGACAGCGAAACATTGTAGAGCAGGGCGGGCTGGCCGGGGCCACCACTAAGTGTCACCCCCTCAATTTTGAGCCCCGATTTTGGCTCCGGCAGAGATATGGTCGGAGGAGAGCTTCGCTTTTCTTGATTTGCTTTGCGAACGCGTTTCCACGACTGCAGTGCGCCATCAATCTGCGACCATCGCGCAATGATCTGCTCAACCGGAGCAAGTGCGCGCCCAAGCAGTATTGATGCCGCAATCATCGCACCAGCTGTGATCTGACTTTGCAAGACCAGGAAAGCCCCGACAGCCAAGATGATCGATTGTAAGGCCAGTCTGACGGCCTTCGTCAGGGACGCCATCGTTTGTGTGATTTCATTGGTGCGTAGCGCGGCCGCAAGCGCCGCCTGCGAAAGCTCGGACCATCGCGACACCAAGCGATCCTCAAGATTTTGACCGAGTATGAACTGCCTGTCCGCCGCAATGCTTTCAGCAAAAATGCGCGCGCTCTCATCCCTTTTTCTGGCGATCAATGTGTCCCGATGACTCATCCAGTGGGATGTGATCGTCAAAACAATCAACATGAGACCACCTGCAATCGCCGTCCACCCCAATAGCGGATGGAAAATGAAAATCGCCGCGAAGAACAAAGGAGAGAATGGTAAGTCCAGCACCGCCGTCACTGCCGGAGATGCGATGCACCTTTGAACAGTATTGAGGTCCGCAACTGTTGCTTTTCTCTCAGAATTTCTGTGCCGCAGTGCGCCAAGAAATATCGGCTGCTCTAACTTGGTTTGAAGTTTGGCACCCAATCTCGAAAGCACACGGGCCCGCGCCATGTCGAGAAGCCAAAGATGCGTATAAAGGCAGACCACAAATACAGTGAGCACAACCAGGGTTTCTTGCGACCGTGACGATAAAACCCGGTCATACACCTGCAACATAAAGAGCGGCCCGGTCAGCATAAGCAAATTTATGAAAATGCTGAATAAAAATGAAATTGTTAGCAGCCTCGCAAGGATCTTTTGGGTGCCAACCATGTCCTGATTTTCCGCCACTACAATCTGCCTAAAACTGCCGCTGTCCAAAGTGCGACGGTGCCGCGGCGCGTTTGCCGCGTCAGGCCCGAGCGAGAAAAGCCTCGAAGTCGGCCAACAACGTTTCGGCCTCGGCTCGATTTGAATTCTGCCAGTCGTTCTTGGTTTTCGGGCGTAAGACGATCTTTCTCGCGCCAAAGCGCTTCGATGTTTCCGTTTATCC
>JAPPOI010000077.1:7380-9891 GCA_028818055.1 Boseongicola sp. | reverse complement strand
GAGTGCAGTCAATTCATCTGACATATCCGAAGATCGGCGGGCGACTCTGAAACCTCGTTCGCATAGATATTCGTAAGTTTTTTCAAATGTTTCCGGGGCACGCGGCACCCAAACCACAAACGGATTGGTTCCGTTAGATTTCAATTCTGCAACCGCATCGCCGTAAACAGATTCTTCACCGGCCACGACGCTTGCGAATGCAAAGACGGGCCTTGGCGAAACTTGCTGTCGCAGTGTTTCGCCCGCCTCAAGGTGAGCATCGGGTGGCGCAATATCGAACCGGGTCTCGCCCATAACATCAATGTTCCGGGCGCCAATTTCTTCAAATCGTTCGGCCATGCGACCGGACTTGGCCAAAACTCGCGCTCCTCTTGCTGCCGGATGGTCTCCAAGCGCTCGAGCAAATCGCCTCGCGCGAGGAAAGGTCTTACTGGGGATCTGAGAATTCACGTACCAAAGCTGCACGCCGGTTTTATTGGCTGCCTCGGCCATCCCAGGCCAATACTCCATCTCAAAGGCCAATCCGATTTTTGGGCGAATGGTCCGCAGAAAACGCGACCAGTAAGATATCCGATCGACGGGGGCATAACTGATTTGGATTTTTCCCGCTTCGACTTCCTTGGCGAGTGCCGCTGTCGAGGCTTTTCTGCCGGCAGGTGTCAAATGGGTGATATGAAGACGAAGCCCTGCTGCCAACAGATGCTTAATCGTGGGTTCTGCCGAGCGGTATTCGCCCAATGATACGGCGTGAATCCAAACATCAACTTCGTTCGGCTGGACGATGCCTCGGCGTTCATCCAAGGCCAGTCCATACTCAGGATCCTTCAAGGCACGCTTGCGAAAGTAACGCCACACCAACGGCATACCGAGCCATAACGCGGTCTGATAGCAAGCCACCGCACATCGGTATCTTAAAGTTGAAGCCGTAAACCCAGTCATGGCAGCAAGGAAGCCGGTTCAGTCCAAAGACGCAAGGGCGCTTGTGGCCCGCCATCAAATGCCGATAGACCTGCGTCAAAGGAGTTTCACTGATGCAGAGCGCAAATCGCAAGATAGGACCTTCAGAACCACCGTTGGTCATTGCTGAAATAGGCATCAACCATGGCGGCGACCTTGAGGTTGCCAAACACATGGTCACGCTGGCGGCCCAATCGGGTTGCGAGATTGTGAAACACCAAACCCACTTCGTCTGGGACGAAATGACAGATGAAGCCAAGGAAATCTTGCCCCCAAATACCGGCGGAAAGTCGATTTGGGACGTCATGGAAGAATGTGCGCTTTCTGCTGACGAAGAAATTGCACTGAAAAATCATACAGAAGATCTTGGGCTCATTTACATTTCGACCCCGTTTTCGCGCGCGGCTGCGGATTTTCTGGAAGAGATCGGGGTTCCTGCATTCAAGATCGGTTCGGGCGAAGCCGACCACTTGCCCTTGATCCGGCACATCGCCGCCAAGGGGAAGCCCATCATCATGTCGACCGGGATGCAGACAATTGAGACAGTTCGGCAATCGGTTGAGATCCTTGAATCCTCCGGCGTTGACTATGCTTTGCTTGAGTGCACCAACCTGTACCCATCGCCGCCTGAAATCGTTTCTCTGAAAGGCGTGACCGAGCTTCAAAAGGCGTTCCCAAATGCTGTTGTCGGGTTTTCCGACCATTCCATTGGACCAGAAATGGCCTTGGCGTCGGTTGCACTCGGGGCCTGCATTCTTGAACGCCACTACACCGATACCCGGTACAGACAGGGACCCGACATCATCAATTCGATGGACCCATCAGAATTGCGCCATTTGATTGATCGATCTCGCGAAATTCACACGGCCCTTCACAACGAAAAGCAAAGAACCGGACCGGAAGAAGCGGTGTATCGATTTGCGCGCACAAGCGTAGTTGCGGATCGCGATCTACCGGCAGGGCATACAATCAGCGAAGCCGATATCTGGGGGCGTCGTCCAGGTTCAGGTGAAATACCTGGCTATGAGTTCGACAAAGTTGTTGGGCGTGTTTTGGCCCGCTCAGTCGCGAAAAACGAACAGCTGAAGTGGTCTGACTTCGACGCGAACTAACCGATCAGGTGAGCGTGCTCGACCGCGATCTCGGCAAGATGCCACGCAGAAATTAGCGTGACTCTTGGTAAACTGCTGGATTCATGTTATTTATTTCCCAATAAAGCATAAAAGGCAGGCGGCAATTGGTCATGAGTGTCACCAAGGTCAAACAACGTTCTCTTGAACTCGCGGACTTTGATAAGCGCGATGTGAGAACGCAATTTGGAGCTTTGTGCTGGAGGCGGCACAAGGGTGAGCTTCAAATACTCCTCGTTACATCGAGACGTTCAAAGCGCTGGATCCTTCCCAAGGGCTGGCCAGTTGACGGCGCAACACCATCCGGCGCGGCACAGGCTGAGGCTTTGGAAGAAGCTGGCGCTGTAGGCAAAGCCAAGACCAATTGTCTTGGAATATTCAGCTATACCAAAGAGATATCTGACGAATCTCAACTGCCTTGCGT
>JAPPOI010000077.1:0-7370 GCA_028818055.1 Boseongicola sp. | reverse complement strand
GCCTTGCGTCGTTGCGATTTTTCCTTTGAAGGTAAAAAAGCTTGAGGATGACTGGCCAGAAAAGGCCGATCGCGAACGCAAATGGTTCACTCAGAAAAAAGCGGCGAACATGGTTATGGAGCCCGAATTGGCCGCGATCATTCGCGCCTTTGAACCTGAGTAAGTTCACCTCTCATCGGAAACCGTACCGGTATTTCAATAATTGAATTTTACCCTTCGGAGGTCTATTTCCTGTGGGGTTGAGGCAAAATGGTTAGATCTCGATGATCCGCTATTCATTGAAATGCTCAAACGAACACACGTTTGAAAGCTGGTTCAAATCGGCTGAGGCATTTGAAGGCCTTCAAAAAGCGTCAATGGTCGCTTGTCCGCATTGCGGCTCGGACACCGTTGAAAAGACGTTGATGGCGCCGGGCGTGCCTAAGAAGTCAAACGCCAAGCAAACCGAATCCTCGACCCCAATGGCGGCAAACCCCGATGGAAAGCTTGAAAAGGCTTTGGCCGAGTTGAAGGCCCACGTCGAAAGCAATTCCGACTATGTGGGATCGAAGTTCGCGGCCGAAGCCACAGCAATGCACAATGGCGAAGTGCCAGAGCGCTCGATCTACGGTGAAGTGAAACCGGACGAGGCCAAAAAAATGGCCGAAGACGGTGTTCCAGCGGTGCCGCTTCCATTCATCCCCAAGCAAAAAACAAACTGAACAGCGGCTCCCTGCCCTTGTCCCTGCGCACGTGATCGCTTAACAGGCGCGGGAACTTTTCGCTTGGGACGATTGAGCTTAGATGCCGACCCTGGTCATGAAATTTGGTGGTACGTCCGTCGCCACATTGGATCGCATCCGGCGAGCTGCAAAGCGCGTTGGGCGTGAAGTCGCGAACGGCTATGATGTCATCGTGATCGTCTCGGCAATGGCCGGAAAAACCAACGAACTTGTTGGCTGGGTCGAAGAGACGTCCAAATTCTTTGATGCCCGTGAATATGACGCCGTTGTGTCGTCTGGCGAGCAAGTGACAGCCGGTTTGATGGCCCTGACACTTCAGGAAATGGATGTCCCAGCACGCTCCTGGGCGGGTTGGCAGGTGCCATTGAAGACCGACGCTGCGCACGCGGCCGCCCGAATCGAAGAAATCGGTACGGACAACATCAACGCAAAGTTCGCCGAAGGTATGCGTGTGGCCGTTGTGGCCGGTTTCCAGGGTATCAGCCCAGAAGGTCGGATAACTACGCTTGGCCGTGGTGGCTCGGACACCACTGCAGTGGCCTTTGCAGCAGCCTTCGGAGCCGAACGCTGCGACATCTACACGGACGTCGATGGCGTTTACACCACGGATCCACGCATCACAGCAAAGGCGCGCAAGCTGGATCGGATCGCATTTGAAGAGATGCTGGAACTGGCATCTCTTGGCGCGAAAGTTCTGCAAACGCGCTCGGTCGAATTGGCCATGCGCTACAAAGTGAAACTTCGCGTACTTTCAAGTTTCGAAGATAACGATGACTCAGCCGGAACGCTGGTCTGCGACGAGGAGGACATCATGGAATCGAACGTTGTGGCCGGGGTGGCCTATAGCCGAGACGAAGCCAAGATGACGCTTTTGAGCGTGGCCGACCGGCCAGGTATTGCGGCGGCGATTTTTGGACCGCTTGCTGATGCCGGCGTAAACGTCGACATGATCGTTCAAAACATCTCGGAAGATGGAAGAACGGATATGACGTTCTCTCTGCCGGTCGCGCAAATCCCACGTGCTGAGCAAGCCATGGCTGCCACCAAAGAGCGCGGCGAGGTGAATTACGCTGATCTGGTCACCGACGATGATGTCGCCAAGATCTCGGTTGTTGGGATTGGTATGCGCAGCCATGCTGGTGTCGCGGCACAAATGTTCAAAGCGCTTCGCGACGAAGGCATCAACATCAAGGTCATTACCACGTCAGAGATCAAGATTTCAGTGCTGATCGACCGGAAGTACATGGAACTGGCTGTGCAGACGCTGCACGACGCGTTTGAGCTGGAAAAAGCATAATTTCCAGAAGGTTACGCCGTCTCTGCAAAATTCTTAGCGCTGGCTGGATGCCCAATCAGGGTGCAGCCACGGCGAGGAATGGTCCGGCTCCAGCGCCTTGCCCAACACCATATCGCTAACCTTTTCGCCTACCATGATCGATGGAGCATTCAGGTTACCATTGGTGATTTGAGGGAAGATTGAACTATCCGCAACCCTTAGGCGTTCTGTACCGATCACCCGCGCCTCTGGATCGACCACCGCAAGCGGATCGTTAGCTGCGCCCATTTTGCACGTACCGCATGGATGATACGCGCTTTCCCCATGTTGTCTGATGAACTCGTCGAGCTGCTCGTCTGATGTACAATCCGCTCCGGGCAAAATCTCGTGTTTGACGTGTTCGGAAAAAGCGGGCTGCTGGAAAATCTCCCGGGTCAGTCGAAGCGCGGTGCGGAACTCTTCCCAGTCCGAGGGTTGAGACATGTAGTTAAACAGAATGTTTGGATCGTCTTTCGGATCACCTGACAGCAATGTCACCGCCCCACGCGACGCGCTTCGCATCGGTCCAACATGCGCTTGGAACCCATGCCCTTCTGCAACGGTCTTCCCATCGTAGCGAACGGCTATTGGCAAAAAATGAAGCTGGATATCGGGATACTCAATTCCTGCGCGCGACCTGATAAATGCGCAGCTTTCGAAGTTGTTGGATGCGCCAAGACCGGTTTTCGTGAACAACCATTGCGCACCGATCACCGCTTTCCAAAGTGGGTTCCAGTACTTGTTGAGTGTCACCGGCTGCTTCGCAGCGATCTGGAAATAAACTTCAAGATGATCTTGCAGATTTTCACCGACGCCCGGACGGTCGAGAATTGGTTCAATGCCAACTGACTTCAGATGCTCTGCAGGGCCGATGCCCGAATGCATCAAAAGTTTGGGTGAATTGATTGCAGATGCGGCAACAATAACCTCACGACGGGCGCGGATCTCTTGGATTTGCCCACCGCGTTCGATTTCGACGCCTCGGGCCGCCAAGCCATCAAACGTAATCTTTCGCGCCAGACCGCGCACCAGGTTGCAATTTGGCCGCTTCATTGCCGGATGAAGATAGGCATTTGCCGCAGACCAACGCCGACCCTTCCAAACCGTCTGCTCAAAAGGACCGAAGCCTTCCTGTTGCTCACCGTTGTAGTCGCCGGTGACCTGGTACCCGGCTTCACGTCCCGCCTCGACAAACGCATGAAACAACGGATTTGTCCGAGGCCCGCGCGTCACGTGTAGCGGCCCGTCGGTCCCGCGCCATTCCGGGTCGCCGCCATGGCCTCCGTCGTGCCAGCTTTCCATCCGCTTAAAGTACGGAAGCACGTGTTCGTAGCTCCAGCCGCTCGCGCCCATTTGAGCCCAAGTGTCGTAGTCTCGAGCATGTCCGCGGACATAGACCATTCCGTTGATGGACGATGACCCACCGACGACTTTGCCCCTTGGACACACAAGACGACGCCCGCCCAAATGAGGTTCCGGCGCAGACATGTAGCCCCAGTCATAGCGCTTCATATTCATCGGATAACTGAGCGCTGCCGGCATCTGAATGAATGGCCCTGCGTCGGTCCCGCCATACTCAATCACAATCACATCGTGACCCGCATCACTCAAGCGATAGGCCAGCGCGCAACCAGCCGATCCTGCGCCGACAATTACATAGTCGGCTTCATTCGGAGTATTCGCCACTTTTGTCGTCCCTGTCTTCCGACATTGGATCGGACAGCTTTTTGACGTGAACGTCAATCAGTACTTGGCGTCAGGGACGGCTTTATCCGTTTCTATCGTCCCAATTTTATGATCTATTCCTTGTGGCGGCTTTAAGCCGCGTGCGGGCAGGAACAGGGACGATGGCGACCGAAAGCGAAAGCCGAAAGCTGCTTGGCCGGTTACGTGAAACGCTGGCCGAAGACACCGCCGGTCAGGCGCGTCTTGATCGAATCACACATCTGATCGCCAGCTCTATGCAAACCGAAGTTTGCTCGATCTACCTGTTTCGAGACGACGAAACGCTTGAATTATGTGCAACTGAAGGTCTGAACCAGGACGCTGTTCACCAGACGCGCATGCGGCTTGGAGAAGGCCTGGTCGGCCGCGTGGCGCGCAGCGGTCAAGTTGTGAACGAAGCTGACGCCCCCAACGCCAAAGGCTTCCGGTATATGCCGGAAACCGGAGAAGAGGTCTTCCCGTCGTTTTGCGGCGTTCCCATCCGTCGGGTTGGCGAGAAGCTTGGGGTGCTGGTCGTCCAGTCCAAGGAAGCTCGGGCGTTTTCCGAAGACGAAGTCTACGCTCTTGAAGTCGTTGCAATGGTCTTGGCCGAAATGACCGAGTTGGGCGCGTTTGTTGGGGAGGGTGAAGCTCTCCGAGCGCTCCACACCCTGCCCGCCATGTTCAGGGGCAGTGTCGGACAGGAAGGCGTCGCCGAAGGGCATGTCTGGCTGCATGAACCACGGGTTGTTGTTACCAATCCAATTGCCGAGGACCCAGAGGTTGAGCGCGAGCGATTGAACACCGCAATCGACCAATTGCGTGTCTCGGTCGACGATATGCTGTCTCGCGTCGGGAAAGACGCCGCGGACACTGATCAGCGTGAGGTCCTGCAAGCTTATCAAATGCTCGCCGGTTCGCGGTCATGGCGCCGGCGCATGGAAGAAGATATCAGTGCCGGTTTGTCCGCAGAAGCCGCAGTGGAAAAAGAACAGTCTGCGGCGCGCACGCGCATGTCACAAGTCCAGGATGCCTATCTGCGAGAGCGGCTACATGACCTGGACGATCTGTCGAACCGTCTTTTGCGCATTTTGACCGGTCAAGGCGGCGATACGGGCGCGGAAATGCCCGACAACCCAATTCTCGTGGCCCGAAATATTGGGCCGGCCGAGTTGCTGGATTACGGGCGTAACAAACTTAAGGGTATCATCCTTGAGCAAGGTTCAGTGGGCAGCCACGCAGCAATCGTCGCGCGGGCGTGGGCAATTCCACTGATTATTCACGCTGAAAATATCATCAGCGAAGCCCTGAACGGCGACCACGTCATCATTGACGGTGACCAGGGCATCGTACACTTGCGACCAGACGAAAACGTCGTGAGCGCCGTGCGCGACAAGATCGCAATGCAGGCAAAAGCGCAGGAGCGCTACGCAGACATTCGCGACAAGCCGGCTCAAACCAAGTCGGGCGAAGTCATTTCGCTACACATGAATGCCGGCCGTTTGGCAGACCTGCCGTCGCTCGAAAGCTCCGGAGCCGAAGGCGTTGGCCTGTTCAGAACCGAGCTTCAGTTTCTTGTGCGCTCAAAAGTGCCAAAACGCGGCGAGCTTGCGGCCATCTATTCCCGGGTTCTGGACGCAGCTGGTGGCAAGCGGGTGGCCTTCCGCACGCTCGACATCGGGTCAGACAAGGTTCTGTCGTACATGAAGCGCGAAGACGAGCCCAACCCTGCCCTTGGTTGGCGCGCTATTCGTGTTGGGCTGGACAAGCCGGGCGTCATGCGGATGCAACTGCAGGCCTTGATCCGAGCAGCAAATGGGCGCCCCCTTACGGTGATGTTCCCATTCATTGCGCAGTTTGAGGAATTCAAGGCAGCTCGTCAGCATCTGCTGGACGAAATGGAGCGCGAAGACAAGCTGGGCCACGTGTTACCTGAGAAGCTTGAAATTGGGGCCATGCTTGAGACGCCTTCATTGGCGTTTGCGCCACGGCAGTTCTTTGAAATGGCCGACTTCATCTCGATCGGTGGTAACGATTTGAAGATGTTCTTCTTTGCAGCCGACCGCGAAAACGAGCGCGTTCGCCGCCGCTACGACACTTTGAACGTCAGCTTCCTGACATTCATCGAACGCGTTGCTGAACGGTGCGCCGAGTCCGGTACAGACGTTAGCTTCTGTGGCGAGGATGCGGGTCGACCGATCGAAGCCATGTGTTTTGCCGCAATGGGCCTAAGATCGTTGTCCATGCGTCCGGCATCAATCGGACCGGTGAAACACCTTTTCAGGCGGATCAATCTGGCCGAAGCGAAAGACGTAATTGATCAGTCACGCGCAAGCGGCGTCCAATCGGTGCGCGGTGACGTGATGGATTGGCTCAGAACACAACCCGTTTAGGCGCGCTCAGCCAAGGAAGCGACGTGTTTCGACCAGAACCGGTATTGAAGCAGTATCCCCGCAACGGCCAATCCAAAGGTCAGTCCAAGCCAAACGCCAACGCCATCCCAGCCAAAAGTGAATCCGAAAAGATAGCTGGCTGGCACGCCAACGACCCAATACGAAAACGCGGCCATGATCATGGGAACCCGGGTGTCTTGAACACCACGCAACATGCCCAGGGCCATGACCTGAGCGGCATCAACCGTTTGAAACAGCGCTGCGACGGCAAGCAGCAAGACGCCAACGGCAATGATCTCAACACGTTTCGGATCGTCTGGGTCGACGAACAGGCCAATCAGAAACTCGGGCACAGCCAGAAACAGGATGACCGTCAAGATCACGGCACCCAGCGACAACAACAACGCGGCTTTTGAAGATAGCGCCAGCCGTTCGGGATCCTTCTGGCCCCACGCCTGCCCGGCTTTGACAGTAATTGCCTGACTAAGGCCAAGATGGACCATGAACGTGATGGACGCGATCTGAAGGGCGATCCCGTGAGCCGCCAATGCAATCGTGCCAACCCACCCCATCAAGATGGACGATACAGCAAAAAGCCCAACTTCCGACAGGTTGGTAATCCCGATCGGCCAGCCAAGCTGGAAGACTTGTCGAAACCCTTCCCAGTCGGGGCGCTGGAAGTTTTTGAACAGGGTGTATTGTGGCGTTTTCACCATGGCGTAGATGATCAACGTCACCATTCCAAAGGTTGTGCCCACGAGCGACGCAATCGCGGCCCCAAGCACGCCCATCTCGGGGGCGCCCCAGTTTCCAAAGATCAAGGCATAGTTGATCAAAGCGTTCATTACCGCGGTTGCCACGGTGACAATCAAGATGATGCGCGTCAGCTCAAGCGCCGAAAGATAACTTCGCATAACCATGACGATCAGAGCGGGAAGAAGGCCAAAGCCAACCACGCGCATGTATTGCCCCGCCACGGCACTGACATCCGGTTCCTGCCCGATGGCAAGGAAAAACGCCTCGAAGAACATCAGCGGTAACGTGAAAATCACGCCGTAAATGATCGTCAGCCAAATCCCCATACGGGTGACCCGACGCACCTGCGTGTCGTCATCGACGCTGGCCGCGCTTGCCACCATCGGCATCAGAGCCCACGCAAAACCAGACCCAAGAATGAAAATACAGAAATAAAGGGGACCAGCCAAAGACACGCCAGCAAGGGCCGTCACGTTGTAC